>CAMPIA010000029.1 GCA_946886175.1 uncultured Altererythrobacter sp. | reverse complement strand
CGAGATATTCGTCCTCGTCGTGCGCGACCTGGTAGCTCCAGTTGTCCTCGCCCGGCCGCCAGATATGGCCCTTGACCGGGAAGCCGACCCCGCCATATTCGCCGAGCACGATCGCGCGGTTCGTCTGATGGCGCGGCGTGTTCGGCACGTCCTCGTAGGTATGGATGTCGAGCACGTCGGACACCTCGGGCGCGGCGTCGACCCAGCCGGAGGTCGCGTTGACCAGGCGCGAGGGGTCGAGCCCCTTCACGAACTGCGCCAGCGTGCCCGCGTCGTACTGTCCCCAGCCCTCGTTGTTGACGACCCACATCACGATCGAGGGGAAGGCGCGCAGTTCGCCGATCATCTCGGACAACTGCTTCTGCTGCTCGGCCGTGGTTTCCGATGGAAACACCGCCTGGTACTTGCTGGTGCCCGCGAGATTCTGATCCTCGCCGCCACCCGAGGGCATGTCCTGCCAGATCAGCATGCCAAGCCGGTCGGCGTCGTAGTAATAGCGTGCCGGCTCCACCTTGATGTGCTTGCGCAGCATGTTGAAGCCGGCCTTCTTGAGGAACACGATGTCGCTCGCCATCGCCTCCTCGGAGGGCGGGGTGTAGAGCCCGTCGGGCCACCAGCCCTGGTCTAGAACCCCGCTCTGAAACAGCGGCTCGTTGTTGAGCAGGATCGCGGGCTGGCCTTCGACCTTCCCCGGTCCGATCGAGATCTTGCGCATCGCGAAATAGGCATCGACGCTGTCGCGCGGCGCGCCCGTGACCTGCGCACCGGCATACACCTCGCTTTCGTGCGGCGTGAAGCGCGAATCATAGGCTTTGCGGTCGCGTTCTTCCTCCCCGGCATAGGGATCGCGCACCGTCACCAGCTCCGCCTTGAGATCGTAGAGATAGGGGTCGTCGGGCGACCACAGGTGCGCGTCGGGGATCGACAATGTCGTGCGGCGGTTGGCGCGGATGATCGTGGAGGCGATCTCTTTGCCCTTTGCGCTCGCTGTCAGCCGCACTGCGTCGGTGTCGCCCGCCCAGCCGCTGAGCGCCACGGCCACCTCGACCACGCCGCGGTCGATGTCGGGCGTCGCGCGAACCTCTGCAATGTGGAGCTCGGGTACCGGCTCCAGCCATACCGTCTGCCAGATCCCGCTGACCGCGGTGTACCAGATGCCGGAGGGATCGAGGATCTGCTTGCCGCGCGGCTGCGTTCCCGCACTGGTCGGATCGGTGACCTCGACCACGAGCTCGTTCTCGCCGTCCCGGAGATACGGGGTAATGTCGAAGCCGAAGGCGTCGAAGCCGCCTTTGTGCGAGCCGACGATCGAGCCGTTGACCCGGACCGTCGCCTCGTAATCGACCGCGCCGAAGTTGAGCATGACATGCTCGCCCTGCCAGTCGGCGGGCACGGTGAAGCTGCGGCGATACCAGATGCGATCGTCGGGCGTGACCTTGCGCGTGACGCCGGACAGCTTCGATTCGACCGCGAAGGGGACGAGGATCTGGCCGTCCATCCGCTCCGGCAGCGGCGCGGCCGTGGGCGCGATGGCATATTCCCACAGGCCGTTGAGGTTCTGCCACCGCTCGCGCTCGAGTTGGGGGCGCGGATAGCTGCGCCAGGCGTTCTCGGCTGTAACTTCGCGGCCCCAGCGCGTCATCAGCTCGGTCTTGTAAATCTCGCTCCCGGCTTCCGGCGCTGGGTCCTGCGCCTGCGCTGCGGACGGCGCGAGGACGAGGCATGCGGCGATCGTGAACAGGCTGCGCACGGGGGCTTCCTCCGGATGGCGCGCGGCTTTCGCCGCGGGAAAGTGATGGAGCCCAGGACCCTGCGGGGGGGAGGGAGTTGCGGGTCCTGGGCTCCTGCTCCCGCGCAAAGGTGCGGGAGCGGGGCAGTCTCCGGTCAGTTGGCCGGCGACATCGAAGGGGGTGCGGCTTCGGGTGCCGCGCCCCATTGTCGGTTCGGTTCGGAGCCCATCGTGAAGACGAAGGTCGCCCCGTCCTTCACATCGTCGTGGCTGAACCACGGCTTGTTCCACGGCTCGCCGTCGAGCGTGGCCGACTGGATGTAGACGTTCTCGGGCGAGTTGTTTTCGGCCACGATCCGCAGCGCCTTGCCGTTGCCCATGTCGAGCGCGACGTCGTCGAACACGGGGCTGCCGATCACGTAGATCTGGCTGGAGGGATCGACCGGATAGAACCCCATCGCGCTCAGCGCATACCAAGAGGACGTCGCACCCTGATCGTCCATCCCGGGATAGCCGTATCCTGCGGCATCGCTGCCGTAGGTCACGTCGAGAATCTTGCGGACCAAGGCCTGGGTCTTCCACGGTTGCCCGCTCCAGGCATAGTAGTAGGGCGCCTGCTGGTCGGGCTGGTTGCCGTGGACGTACTGCCCGATCAGGCCGGTGCAGTCGCGGCAGATGCCGGTCGGATCGTATGGCTTGCTGAAGAACTCGTCGAGTTTGGCGTTGAACGCGTCGCGCCCGCCCAGCAGATCGATCAGCCCCTGCACGTCGTGCGGCGCGAGCCACAGCGTCGACCAGCCCGAGGCTTCCTTCATCATGAAGTTGTAATAGGGCTCCTCGGGATCGAACGGGGCGATCCATTCGCCGTCGGCCGTCCGCCCGCGGACGAACCCGATCGATTTGTCGAACACGTTGGCGTAGTTGCCCGCCCGCTCGAGGAACATCTCGTAGTCGGCGGTCTTGCCCAGCTTCTTCGCGTATTGCGCCAGCGCATAATCGTCCCAGGCGTATTCCATCGTCTTGGCGACGCCTGCCTTGCCCCCGGCGTAAGGGGGGCTGGGATTCTGGTCGGGCACGATATCCGAGACCCAGCCCTGCGCCATATATTCGGCGAGATAGTCGCGCGGCCCCTCGGGGTCGGTCGCGTTCTTGCGCAGATATTCGTAGGCCGCCTCGTAATCGAACTCGATCCCGCGCTCCCACGCGCCGAGATAGAGGAACACCGCGTTGTCGCCGTGGAACGAGGTGTTCATATACCCCTTCTCGCGCGCCATCGCGAGTTCGGACGCCATGATGTCCTGCACCGCCTCGGGCTCCATCAGCTCGAGCAGCACGATCTGGTTGCGCCCGGTATCCCAGAACGGCACCGGCCCGTAGCGGTCGTGGGTCGCGACCTGGACCTTGCCGTTGGTGTCGACGAACTTCTCGCCCTTCTCCGCGATCAAACGCGGCGAGGCGAACGACTGGAACAGCGTCGAATAGAACAGCTTGCGCTGCTTGTCCGTCCCGCCGGTGACGCGGACGCGGTTCAACAGCTGCGCCCATTCGTCGCGCGCGGCGGCGTGGACGGCGTCGAAGTCCCATCCCGGGATTTCCTCGCGCAGTCGCTGCTCGGCCTGCTCATAGCTCGTGCCGTGCGCCATCTTGACCAGCACCTGCTCGCCTTCGGCGGTCGCGAAGGTCACGTAGCTGCCGGCGTAGCTGCCCTCCATCTCGCGCGCACCGGGATCGACGTGGCTGGTGCCGATGCCCCAGCCCACGTTGTCGCCCGGCGACTTGCGGAAAGTGCCGAGCGCGGTGAACGGCTTGGAGAAATGCGCCACGAAATAGGCGCCGTCCGCGCTGCCCTCGTCCTCCGACACGCCGCGCACCGTGCGGTCGCCGACGATCTCGATCGCGCCGCCGTGGCGCGGGAAGTTAATGATCACGTTGGAACGCTCGCTCTCGGGAAAGGTGAAGCGCATCACGCTCGCCCAGCGGGTCGCGGTCAGCTCCGCCTGCGTGTCGAAAGTGTCGAGATAGACCGAATAGTAGCCGGGCGAGGCCTTCTCGCGCGCCTTGTCGTAATACGACTGGCTGTAGGCGGGCGGCGGCGACCAGTCGCCCACCACCGGCATGACGAACGGTTCGGCGTTGCCGCCGTAGGTCGACCCGCCGCCGCCGGTGAAGCCGATCATCGTCGGGTTGGTGTAGTAATAGGGAACCGGAACGCCGTTGGGGTAGAGCAGCTCGATGTTGTTGTTCACCGGCGATGCCGCGACCGAACCGTGGGGGAGTCGGGCGCCGGGCGAGGTCTGCCCCGAATAGACCGGCTCGCCCGGCGGCGGCGCGTTGCCGATCACCGCGGGATCGTCGAGCGGCGCGGTGCCGACCAGCGGATCGGCGAGCTCGACCGGCGCCTGCTGCGCCGCGACCGGGGCGCAGGCGGATACGGCGGGGAACGCGAGCGCGGACGCCAGCAGCAGCCACTTTGCGGGGACGCGTCTCACGGTTGGCTTGTCGTTCATCAGGTCCCTCTTTCCCGAAAAATTGAACTTCGAAATCGCTTCAGTGCGCCGAGACCGGCTGCGCCTCGCGGTCGGCTGCGGGCACGCGCGAAGCGCGCCAGCCGAAGAGTGCGATGACGAGGTAGCAGGCCATCGGCACCAGGAAGGCGAGGAAGCGGCTGCCGCTGATGTCTGCGACCTGCGCGAACGCGAGCGGCACGAAGGCGCCGCCCACGATCGCCATGCACAGCAGCCCCGAGGTCGCCGATTGCGGCGCGGTGGAGCGCGCGATCGTCAGCGAGAAGATCACCGGGAACATGATCGAATTGAACAGCCCGACCGAGATCGCGAGCACGCCCGCCACCGGCCCGGTGATCTGGCTGATCGTAAGACACAGCAGCGCCGCCGCGACTGCCGCTCCGGCGAGCAGCGGGCCCGCGGGCAACTTGTAGAGCAGGCCCGATCCGATGAACCGGCCGATCATCGCCCCCAGCCAGTACAGGCTGACGAAGCTGCCCGCCTGCGCGGCGGTGACCGCGAACACGTCGGACTGCTCGAGGAAATTGACCATTACGCTGCCGATCGCGACTTCGGCGCCGACGTAGAGGAAGATCGACAGCGCCCCCGCCAGCGCCCAGCGCGAGGAGAACGCGCTCGACACCCTGGTGCCCACTTCGGGCGGGGGCGCCGCGGCGGCAATCTGGTGGCGAACGCGCCAGATCATCAGCGCGAGCGCGGCGATCAGCAGCGCGATGAACACATAGGCGACGTCGATCCGGCCGAGCGAATAGGCGATCTTCGCTTCCGTCACCGGGCCTTCATCGAACAAGCCGCCCTGCAGCAGCGTGCGCGCTGCGAGATAGGGCGCGATCACCGTGCCGAGCGAATTGAATGCCTGGCTCAGCACCAGCCGGAAGTGCGAACGCTCGGGCCGCCCGAGCGAGGCCGACAGGGGATTGGCCGCGACCTGCAGCAGCGTGATGCCGGATGCGATCACGAACAGCCCGACCAGCACGATCGGATAGGCGCGCACGATCGTCGCGAGCGGCATGATCAGGCATCCGACGATCATCGTCGCGAGCGCGAGGATGATCGAGTTCGCCGCGCCCAGCCGCCCCATGATCGCCGCGGCGGGCAGCGAAACCACGCCGTAGGCCATGAAGAACGCGAACTGGGTCAGGAAACTTTCGGTGTCGCTGAGCGAGAAGATCGCCTTCACCGCCGGGATCAGGATGTCGTTGACCGAGGTCACCGCCCCCCAGATGAAGAACAGCATGGTGATGTAGGCGAAAGTCCAGCGCGTGCCGGGTTCGGTTTGCCGTGTCATGGAAGAATCCTTTCGCCCGGATAGGCCAGCAGCAGCTTCGCAGCGGGTTCGGCGTCGAGCCGCACGGTGCCGGTGAGCGCCAGGCATTCCCCGGCCGCGAAGGCGACGCCGCCGGCCTCGCCCGTGCCCGCAACCGGGACGAGCCAGGCGGTGACCCCCTCGGGCAGCGCGATCTCGCGCGCGCCGCCACCCAGTTGCTCGAGCACGAACTTCGGGCCCTCGACCAGCACCGTGCGACCCGCGTCCAACTGGCGCGCGGGCGGGCAAGGAACGTAGGGCCGCGCGTCGGCGACCGCGATCCCGTCATCCAGATGGAGTTCGCGCGGGCGGCCGTAGTCGTAGAGCCGGTAGGTCGTCTCGGAATTCTGCTGGACCTCGATCAGCGTGAGCCCGGCGCCGATGGCGTGGACCGTGCCCGAGGCCGAATAGAGGAAATCGCCTGCCTTTACCGGCTTCCAGTCGAGCAGGCCCTCGATGCTGCCGTCGAGCGCGGCCTGCCGCAGCGCTTCGGCGCCGACCGGCTCCCGGGTGCCGACGGCGATCGTCGAATCGGGCGCAGCATCGAGGATCAGCCAGCATTCGTCCTTCCCGCGCGGAAGCCCGCGCGCGTGCGCCTGATCGTCGTCGGGGTGGACCTGGACCGAGAGCTTCTCGCTGGTGAAGAGATACTTGATCAGCAGGTCGGGTTCGCTGTCGCCCGGCGCCTGGAACCATACCTCGCCGACCGGCTCGCCGCCCGGCGCGGGATTGGCGAACAGACCCCACAGATGGCGGCGCCCCCAGGGCTTTTCCACGCGATGCGTCGCAAGCAAGGTTGCCGGCACGATCCTCTCCCATTGCCCCGCCGTCGTTGCGGCGCGGGCGCTCTCGGACCCCCAAGCGCTCGTGGGCGCAGCGTCCGATTTGCGAAGTGGTGCCTTGCCGGAGGGCGGCCCGTCAAGATAATAATGGAAATTAATTTATTTGATCGAATGCGGCTTTGTGGCATCCTCTCCGCCGATCAGGGCGAGCGCCAAAGCTCGACCGGCGGGAGAGAGCGAATGAGGGGTACGGACGAGCGCGAGGTCTCGCGCGGCACCGGCACGGATGGCCGCATGATGGGCGGTACACTGGCAGCGGCGATCGGCACCGCGGCGCTGGCGGGCCTGCTGTTCGGGTTCGACACGGCGGTCATCGCAGGCGTCACCACCGACCTCACCGGCCTGTTCGCGCTGAGCCCCGAAACGCTCGGCATCACCGTTTCGGCGGCACTGTGGGGCACGCTGGTCGGCGCGATGTTCGCGGGCAAGCCGGGCGATGCGATCGGCAGCCGCAACAGCCTGCGGGTGCTCGCCGCGTTCTACTTCGTCGCGGGGCTCGGCTGCGCACTCGCGCCCAACTGGCCGTTGTTCCTGTTCTTCCGTTTCCTGTGCGGATTGGCGATCGGGGGCTCCTCGGTCCTCGCGCCGGTCTACATCGCCGAGATCGCACCGCCTCGGCATCGCGGCATCCTGGTCGGACTGTTCCAGCTGATGATCGTGATCGGGATCCTCGTCGCCTATCTCAGCAATGCGACCATCGCGGGCATGGACATCGGCGAAGCCGCCTGGCGCTGGAAGCTGGGCGTCACCGCTGCCCCTGCCCTGCTGTTCTTCGTCCTGCTGTTCGCGATCCCCAACAGCCCGCGCTGGCTGGTCGCGAAGGGGCGCCGCGACGAAGCCGTCGACGCGCTGGCGCGCATCGGCACCTCCCCCGCCGCGACCAGCGCCGAGCTGCAGCGCGTCGAACACGCGCTCCGACGCGACCCGCCGGGAGGGGCGCTCTCGTGGCGCCGCCATCGCCGCCCGATGACGCTCGCGATCCTGGTGGCGGTGTTCAATCAGATGGCCGGCATCAACGCGGTCCTCTATTACCTGAACGACATCTTCGCGCGCGCCGGCTCGCTCTCCCCGGACCGGCAGGCGGTCATGATCGGCCTCGCCAACCTCGCGTTCACGCTCGTCGGCATGGCGCTGATCGACCGGCTGGGGCGCAAGACGCTGCTGCTGATCGGCGCCGCCGGCATGGCGCTGTGCCTCTCGGTCGCGGCCGGGGTGATGTTCGGCGCGCTCGGGACCGCCGCGATGCTGCCGGCGCTGGTCGGTTTCATCGCCTTCTTCGCCACCAGCCAGGGCGCGGTCATCTGGGTCTATATCTCGGAGGTCTTTCCCACCCCGGTCCGCGCCCGGGGCAGCGCGCTGGGGGCGAGCACGCACTGGCTCATGAACGCGCTGATCGCCGGCCTATTCCCGGTGCTGGTGGCATGGTCGCCCGGTGCCCCGTTCGCGATCTTCGCGGTGGCGATGGTGGTCCAGTTCGTGGTCGTCGCGGCGGTCTTTCCCGAGACCCGCGGCATCGACCTCGACGACATGGCGGGCCGTATCGCGCGGACCTGACCAGTTCGCCCTGGGCTTAGCGGCCCGCCTGCATCAGGATCGATTCCGAAGGCAGGACATGGTCGAGGAAGGGGATGATCGCCGCCCCGATCGCCGACGCGTCGTCGGCCGATTCCGCCCGCCGCACCGGCGCGACGACAGGCAGCTTACGCCCCGCCATCCGGGCGTTGAGCCGCTCGACCAGCGCATCGACCAGCTTGCCCGGCAACCGACCGCCGATCAGGATCGCGGCGGGATTGATCAGGCAGTTGACCGCAATCAGCGGCTGGACGAGCACGTCGGCGGCATCGTCGAGCCACTGCACGATCACCGCCTGCTTGTCGGGAGGCCCGTCGAGCAGCGCCTCGGGCCGATCGACTTCGTAACCCGCGGCCTCCAGCCGGGCGTAGAGCGCCAGCAGCGAGACGGTGTCCTGCACGTTCGCGCCCTCGCGCTGCGGATCGGGCATCGCCCAGATTTCGCCCGAGCGGGAATCCGCGCCGCGCACATAGTTGCGATCGACCACCAGCCCGCCGCCGAGCCCCGCGCTGATCAGCACATAGAAGAAGCTCGGGCTCGCCATCCCGTTGCCCAGGTGCACTTCGCCGAGCGCCGCCGATGCCGCATCGTTGTCGGCGTAGAGCGGCCAGGGGAGCACGTCGCCAAGCAGTTCGCCCAGACCGATCCCGTCCCATGCCTCGTATTCTTTGGGCCGCTGCGGGAGCGCGATCCGGCCGAGATCGTCGGGCAGCGCAACCCCGACGCCGAGGATTCGCGCGCCGTCGACGCCGCCTTCCTCGAGCAGCCCGGGCAGCGTCTCGCGGACGTGGTCCACGACCGTTTCCGGCAACGCGAAGGCGATCTCGCGCGTGTGGCGGCTGCGGATGCGGCCTGCGAGGTCCAGCGTGACCAGCGTGATGTGGTCGCGGTCGATGTTGAGCCCGACCGCGAAGGCCCCGTCGGGATCGATCACGATCCGCATCGCCGGCTGGCCGCGCTTGCCCTGCAGGCGGCCCGCCGGCTTGACCAGGCCCATGTCGATCAGCCGCCTGGTGATGTTGACGATCGTCGGCGGCGTGAGCCCGGTCACCCGCGCAAGCTCGCTGCGGGTGGTCTCGTCGGTCAGCCGAATGGCCTGAAGCACGATGCGCTGGTTGTAGTCGCCAGCCCGCTCCAGATTCGTGCCCGAAAGACTGAGCGTGAGCCGCGCGTTGCGCACGTCGGTCCCGCTTGTCGCCGCCTGTCGGCGGTCGCGGTCAGGCAAATGGGGGGGCATCGCTGGGTAGTCCTCCGAGCCGTCCGTACGCCCGACGACCGCACGACGCCAACCGGACAGCACCTCATAAAAAATGGCGCTTTAATAATTCGATTTTAGGTAAGCGGAGATGGGCCGCGATGTCAATCGCGGCCCGCATCCCGGAGGTCAGATAACCCCCGCCTCCAGCTGCTTGACCGCGTAGTCCGCAGCGCGCGCCGTCAGTGCCATGAAGGTGACCGACGGATTGACGCACGAGACCGAGGCCATCTGCGAGCCGTCGGTGACGAAGAGGTTCGCCGCGTCGTGCGCCTGGCTCCACTTGTTGAGCACCGACCGGCGCGGATCGGCGCCCATGCGCGCGCCGCCCATCTCGTGAATCGCGTCGCCCGGCACGTGCTCGCCGCGATAGCTCGAGACATTGGTCAACCCCGCCCGGCGCAGCATCGCTTCGCCTTCGCTGCGCGCGTCGTCCATCATGCGGATCTCGTTGTCGCGGAACGTGACGTCGAAACGCATCAGCGGGATGCCGAAACGATCGACTTCGGTGTCGCTCAGCGAAACGCGATTGTCCTCGTAAGGCAGGCATTCGCCGAACGCCATCATCCCGAACCGCCACGGCGCGTACTTGCGCATGCCGTGCTTCATCGAAGCGCCGAAGCCCTCCGGCCCGGCGGCCGGGCGGTAGGCGCTGCCCTGGTAGCCGTAGCCGCGCTTGAAGCCGATCCCTTCCTCGCCGCCGACATTGCGGAAGCGGGGGATATAGACCCCGCCGGGGCGGCGGCCGTATTCGATGTAGTCGGTCATCCCGGCGATATCGCCCGAAATGCCGACCCGGAAGATATGGTCCATGACATAGCGGCCCAGCGTCCCGCTGGCGTCGAAGTGGCTCCTGCCCGTGCCCGGAATGCGGGAGTTCATCAGGATTTGGGTCGAGGCCATCGCCGAGGCGCAGAGGAACACGAGCCGCGCCTCGATCACCTCGGCCTGGTTGGTTTGCGTGTCGATCACGCGCACGCCGGTGACCCGCCTGGTCTGCGGATCGTATTCGAGATTGCTGACCACCGCGTCCGAGCGCAACGTCAGCCGTCCGGTCGCACGCGCTGCAGGGAGTGTGACCGACTGCGTCGAGAAATAGGATCCGAACGAGCAGCCGCGCCCGCACTGCGAACGGAACTGACACTTCGAGCGGCCCTGCTCGGGCTTGTCCTCGGTGATGTTCGACATGCGGCTGTTGATCAGCTTGCGGCCGGGCGAGGTCGCCTCGAGCCGTTTCTTCAGCCATTCCTCGGCCACGTTCATCGGGATCGGCGGCATGAATTCGCTGTCG
>CAMPIA010000028.1 GCA_946886175.1 uncultured Altererythrobacter sp. | reverse complement strand
GCAGCAGGCGGAACTCGGCGGTCGAGATCGGCACCACCGCGCCTTCGGGATCGGTCAGCTTGCGCTTGAGCGGATCGAGCCGCCAGCCTTCGAATAGATAATGCGCATCGCCTTCGGCCGGAGCCGGAGCGCGGCCCGCGCGGCGCAGGACCGAACGGATGCGCGCGACCAGCTCGCGCGGCTCGAACGGTTTGACGACGTAATCGTCCGCGCCGATCTCGAGCCCGACGATACGGTCGGTCGCTTCGCCCTTCGCGGTGAGGAAGATCACCGGGATCTCGCGCGATTCGACGAGGTGGCGGCACAGCGAGAGCCCGTCCTCACCCGGCATCATAACGTCGAGCAGCACAAGATCGGGCGTCTCGATTTCCAGCGAGCTGCGTGCCGCCGCCGCGCTCGAAGCCTGCCGCACGACGAACCCCTGGCGGACGAGATAGTCCGCCAGGGGTTCGCGCAGGCTGGCCTCGTCGTCGACCAGCAGCAGTCGGGTGGGCGCGGGTTCGGTCATCGTTTCTCGCACTGCGCCCGCAGCGCGCCGCGATCAATCGGCCTGACGCGCCGCGCGGCGTTCCTTCATCGCCTCGCGCATGGCTTGGTGCGCGGCCTTGCGCTCGCCGCGGCTGATCGCGGCGTCGCCGTCGGCGTCGACGCGGGCGAAGTGCGCCGCGGTGGCGGCGTCGAATTCGGCGCGGCTGACCGCTCCGTCTCCGTCCGCGTCGGCGGTGCGCAGCATCGCGCGGCCCATCATCATCCGCCCGCCGCGGTGGTCGCGACGCACCTTGTGGCCGGCGCGCTCGCCGCGCGCCTCGCGGGCGACCTGCATCTCGGTCTGCGAGACGCCGCCGCTGCCGTCGGTGTCGTGCGCCGCGAAACGTTCGGCGCGGCGCTCCGTCCGCGTCTCCGCCCGCTGTGCGCGGCGCTCTTCCCGCTTGGCGCGGCGTTCGGCGCGGTGCGCGTCCATCTCGGCCTGGGAGACCTCGCCGTTGCCGTCGGCGTCGAGCCGGGCGAAGCGCGCGGCCTTGCGCGCCTCGCGGTCGGCGGCATCGATCGCGCCGTCGCGATTGGCGTCGAGGCGTTCGAACATCGCGCCGGCGTGCGCGCTCATCTCGGCGCGGGTGACGCTGCCGTCGCGATCCGCGTCGGGGCCGTGGCGGCCTGCGTCGTGTTGGGCATAGGCGACCGCGCCCGCGCCGAGCGTCAGCGTTGCGGCGGACAGGGAAAGGACAATCTTCTTCATCGTCGAACCTCCGTTCGGTGAAAGATCGAACTGCGAGACCGCCCGGAAGGGGGGAGGGTCGAAAGGCGGCGCTCGCAGTTCAGAATGCCCGTCTAGCGCGCGATTGTCGCACGATTATCCCGGTGAGCGGCGAAATTGTCGCGCTTTGTCGCAGCACGGCGGCAGCATCCGGCCGCGCGCAAGGATCAGCGCGGCCGGTGCTCGGTCCCTTCGCCCGCGGTGATGAAGATCGCTGTCGCGCGGTCGGTAACATCGGCGATGTGCCAGACGCCGGGCGGGTTGATCGCGTAGTCGCCCGCTCCGAGCGTGGTCTGCTCGGTCCGCCCGTCGGGAAATTCCTGCGTCAGCACCATCTCGCCCGCAGTGCAGATCACCACTTCGGCGCCGTGCGGGTGCATCTCCCAGCTCGGCCATTCTTCGGTGAACGTATGCTCGCTGACCAGCCGCCCCTCGCGCCCGTCGCTTGCGTGGCGCGCGCCATAGGCCTCGTACCACGCGATGCCGTCGAACGGCGGCTGCGGCACCGCGCTGGCGCCGAGCCCGAGATGGATGAACGAATCGGCCAGCTTGCGCGCGCCCGCCATCAGTCCTTCACCATGCAGAAGGCGTTGAGCTTGTTGCCCTCGCGGTCGCGAAAATAGGCGGCGTAGAACGTGTTGCCCTGTTCGTCGGGCTCCCCCCGCGGGCCGGGCGCGCCCTCGTCGCTGCCGCCGCTCGCCAGCGCGATGTCGTAGAGCCGCTGCACCTGTTCGCGGTCCTTCGCCTCGAGCGCGACCATCGTGCCGTTGCCCACGCTGGCGGTGTTGCCGTCGAACGGCTTGGTCAGCGCCACGCCCGCGCCGCCGCCCCACTCGCCCCAGGCGATGAAAGTATCGAAATCCATCATCCGCCCGACGCCCATTTCCTTGGCGAGCGCATCGTAGAACGGGGCGTTGCCCGGCAGGTCGTTGGTCCCCAGCGTCACGTAACCGATCATCGCATCTCTCCTCGCAAACGACTCGCGACCGGGAGGAACATTAGAGGAACATGAGCCGGTAGGAAAGCGAAAACCTAGAGCGGCTTGCAGGCCTCCTCGAGCCAGGCGAGCGCCTCGCCTTCGAGTTGCGGGGCGAGGATGTCGCGGGTCTTCACGTGGTAATCGTTCCACCACGCGATCTCTTCCCCGGTCAGCAGCGAGCGATCGACCAGGGTGCGGTCGATCGGGACGAACGTCAGGGGCTCGAACCCGAGCCATTCGCCCTCGCCGCCCGCGATCTCGCGCTTCACGGTGAGCACCAGGTTCTCGATCCGGATGCCGTATTCGCCGCCCTTGTAGTAGCCGGGCTCGTTCGAGAGGATCATGCCCGCGTGAAGCTCCTGCCCGGTGCCGGCCTGCCCCCCGCTCGCCTTGGCGATGCGCTGCGGCCCCTCGTGCACGCCGAGGTAGCTGCCGACGCCGTGGCCGGTGCCGTGGCCGTAGTCGACCCCGGCCTGCCACAGGAACTGGCGCGCAAAGGCGTCCAGCTGGCTGCCGTTGGTGCCCTGCGGGAAGGTCGCGCGGTCGATCGCGATATGGCCCTTGAGCACACGCGTGAAGCGATCCTTCTGCTCGGCGCTAGGCTCACCCGGCCCGATCCACACCGTGCGCGTGATGTCGGTCGTCCCGTCGAGGTACTGCCCGCCCGAATCGCACAGGAAAATGCTGCCCGGCGCGATCGGCAGGTTCGATTCCTCGTCGACCCGGTAGTGCGGGATCGCCGCGTGCGGCCCGGCGGCGGAGATCGTGTCGAAGCTGTTGTCCTTGAGCAGACCCGTAGCCTTGCGGAATTCCTGCAACTTGGCCGCGGCGGAAAGCTCGGTCTCGCCGCCCTTGGGCGCTGCGACCGAGAGCCAGTGGAGGAACTTCGTCACCGCCGCGCCGTCGCGCTCCTGCGCGTTGCGGTGGCCCTGCTGCTCGGCGGGATTCTTGATCGCCTTGGGCAGGATCGCCGGATCGCGCTCGGCGACCGGCTTGGCGCCCGCATCCTCGAGCAGGCGGAAGATCGCCGCGACGCCGTAGTCGGGATCGACCGACACGGTCTTGCCCTTCATGCCCGACAGCGCGCCGTCGAACTCGCTGCGCGGCCGGATCGCCACCGCGTTGCCGAGATGCTTCTCGAGCTCGGGCGTGACTTTCTCGGGCGCGATGAACAGCTCCGCCGTGCCGTCGGCATGGGCGATCAGATAGGACAGCGCGACCGGGGTGCGCTCGACATCCTCGCCGCGAATGTTGAGCAGCCAGGCGATCGAATCGAGCGCCGATACCACCGCCGCGTCGTAGCCTTCGTCCTTGAGCCAGTCGGCGACTTCGGCGCGCTTCTCCGCGCTCGAACGGCCCGCGTGCTCGTCCGCATGCACCAGCGCCGGGGCGGGCGAGGGTTCGGGCTGGTCTTCCCACACCGCATCGACCGGATTGCTTGTCACCGGCACCAGCTCGGCGCCCCGCTTGGCCAGCGCCTTGCCGACCTGGTCGGCCCAGCCTTTGGTGTGGAGCCAGGGATCGAAGCCGATCTTCGCGCCTTCGGGGGCGTTGTCGGCGATCCACTTGCCCATCGGCTCCTGCGGCACGAGGCAATAGTCGTAGAGCTTGCCGTCCACCTGCTCGCGCACCTGGATCGTGTAGCGCCCGTCGGTGAACATTGCGGCACGGTCTTTCAGCACCACCGCGCTGCCGGCCGAACCGCCGAAGCCGGTCAGCCAGGCGAGGCGCTGGGCGTAGCCGCCGATATACTCGCTCATGTGTTCGTCGGAGATCGGCACGACGAAACCGTCCAGGCTGCGGCGCTTCAGTTCCTCGCGCAGCGCGGCCAATCGGCTTTCGTGGGTTTGCATCAGCATGGTTGCGGTCCTTTCGCGGCCCACATAGAGGCGCGGGATGGATGATGCCACCTTGAAGCCGCCGATCGCGGCCAAGCGGCCCGTGAAAGCAACGCATCACGGGCTCGAGATTTCCGACGACTACGCCTGGCTGCGCGACGCAGGCTACCCTGTGGTCGACGACGCCGAAGTGCTCGCCCACCTGAAGGCCGAGAACGCCTGGTTCGAGGCGCGGATGAAGCCGCACCGCCCGCTGGTCGATGCGCTGTTCAAGGAAATGCGCGGGCGGATCAAGGAAGCCGATTCGTCGGTTCCGCAGAAGGATGGCGACTGGCTCTACTGGGTCGAATTCGAGGAAGGCGCGCAATACCGCAAGTGGTGGCGCAAGCCGGTTTCAGGCGGCGAGCACGAGTTGATCATCGACGAGCCCGCGCTCGCCGAAGGCAAAACCTATTTCCGGCTCGGCGCGGTGGCGGTCAGCCCGAGCGGGCGCTTCCTCGCCTATTCGACCGACACCAACGGGTCCGAGCGCTACACGATCCGTTTCCGCCAGTTGGGCGGCGAGGCCGGGCCGATCGCCGACGAAGTGCCCGGCGCCGCGGGCAAATGGGGCGACAGCGAAGTCGAAGGCACGATCGGCAATATCGTGTGGACCGCGGCCGAGGACGCGGTGCTTTACAGCCTGAGCGACGAGCACTGGCGCCACCGCACGATCAAGCTGCACCGCATCGGCACCGATTCCGCGGCCGACACGGTGATCTATCACGATCCCGACGAGGCGTTCTCCTGCGGCGTGGCGCTGAGCGCAGAGGACAACTGGATCCTCCTCCAGGCTGGCGACCACGAGACGAGCGAGGTGCGCCTGATCCCGGCCGATAACCCGCTCGCCGAACCGCTGCTGGTGCGTGCGCGCCGGAAGGGCGTCGAATACGACGTCGACGTGAATGGTGAGACGCTGTTCGTCCACACCAACGACGACCACGAGAACTTCCGCCTCGCCACCGCGCCGCTCGCCGAACCGTCCGACTGGACCACGCTGATCGCAGGTTCGGACGAGTTCTACCTCACCGGCTTCGCCCTGTTTCGCGATTTCTACGTCGTCGAAGGGCGCGAGGCCGGGCTCGATACGATCGAGGTGCGCTACTACGACGATCCGCAGCGCGTCGAACCGGTCGCCTTCCCCGAGGAAAGCTACTCGGCCGGGCTCGGCAACAACCCCGAATTCGCGGTCGATACCCTGCGCCTGTCCTACGAGAGCATGGTCAGCCCCTCGACCACTTACGACTATCACGTCGCGGACCGGCGGCTCGAGCCGCTCAAGGTGCAGGAAATCCCCTCGGGCTACGACGCCGCGCAGTACCGCACCGAGCGGCTCGAGATCGAAGCGCGCGACGGCACCGCGATCCCGGTCTCGATCGTCTATCGCGCCGACCGCGAGAACCCGGGCCCGCTGCACCTCTACGGATACGGTGCTTACGGCATCGCGATTCCGCCGGGCTTCTCGACCGCGCGGCTCAGCCTCGTCGACCGCGGCTTCGCCTACGCCATCGCGCACATCCGCGGCGGCGACGATCTCGGGCGCGCCTGGTACAAGGCGGGCAAGCTCGAACGGCGGACCAACGCCTTCACCGATTTCGTCGATGCGGCGCGGGGATTGATCGCGCGCGGCTATACCCAGGAAGGCCGGATCAGCATCTCGGGCGGTTCGGCGGGCGGCGAGCTGATGGGGGCGGTGGTCAATTCGGACCCCGATCTATGGGGCGCGGTGGTGGCGCACGTCCCGTTCGTCGACGTGCTCAACACGATGCTCGACGCCTCGCTCCCGCTGACCCCGGGCGAATGGCCCGAATGGGGCAACCCGATCGAGGACCGGGCGGCTTTCGAGCTGATCCGCAGCTACAGCCCGTACGACAACGTGCGCGTGCAGAGCTATCCGCCGATGCTGGTGACGGCCGGGCTCAACGATCCGCGCGTCACTTATTGGGAGCCGGCCAAGTGGGTCGCGCGCCTGCGCGAGCTCAAGACCGACGGCAACGAGCTGCTGCTCAAGACCAACATGGGCGCGGGCCACGGCGGCAAGTCGGGGCGTTTCGAGAGCCTCGAGGAAACCGCCGAGGAATTCGCCTTCATCCTGTGGCAGATGGGCAGGGCCGGATAATTCCAGGGAGGTTGGTTTGAAATTCGAACGCGAGTTCACCGCCCGCCCCGAGCACATCGATGCGATGGGCCACGTCAACAATATCGTGTGGGCCCAGTGGGTGCAGGACATCGCGACCGCGCACTGGGAAGCAGCGGCCGACCCTGTGCACGCCGCGGCCTACCTGTGGCTCGTGACCCGGCACGAGATCGACTATCGCGGCAATGTGTCCGAAGGCGAGAACGTGACCGCCGCAACCTGGATCGAAGGCGATCCGCGCGGCGCGACTTCGGTCCGCCGGGTCGACTTCCGCGATGCGAGCGGGAAGATCATCGTCTCGGCTGCCACCACCTGGGCCATGCTCGACCGGGCGAGCGGCCGCCTCGCGCGGGTGCGGCCTGAGATCGTCGCCCCGTTCCGAGCCTAAGCTGCGGCGCCGCGGGGTACCTGGAACAGCGTCAGGCGCTCGTGCATCGCGCGGTCGCGGCCGGCTTCCTTGGCTTCGTAGAGCAGCATGTCGGCGCGCGCGTAGAGATCGGCGAAGCTCGCCGCTTCGAGTCCGTCGCACGGCATTTCGATCACCCCCATGCTCGCGGTGACCGGCGCGTCGAGCGCCTCGATCTCGGCCGCCACGCAGCGGGCGATGGCGCGGCGCAGATGCTCCGCGCGCTGCCGCGCGTCCCGTCCGCGCAGAAGCAGCATGAACTCCTCCCCGCCCAGCCGCAGCGCGATCGAATCGCGGTCGCTTTCGGCCTGCAGCACGCGCGCGCAGGCCCGCAGCACCTCGTCGCCGAGCTGGTGCCCGTGGGTGTCGTTGACCGCCTTGAAGTGGTCGAGGTCGATCAGCGCCATCGTGTCGAAGCCCTGCTTCTGGAGATCGGCGAAGCGCGCCTCGATCGCGCGGCGGTTGAACAGGCCGGTCAGCGGGTCGCGCTCGGCCATCGCTTCCATCGCGGCCGACCGGGCGCGCGCGTTGTCGCGCTCGTGCTTCAAAATCATGAACCGGTCGGCAGCGCCGAGCGAGGTGACGATCAGCTCGAACGCGATCGCCGCGCTGAAGGCCAGCACCTGGTCCTGCGGCGCTTCGCCAACGCCCAGGTTGGTCAGGATCCGCACCAGCGCGACGATCCAGATCGGCATGCAGGCGACGAACTGATAGCGCGCCGCGCGGCTGCCACGCGCCATCGCCTGGATCAGCGCGAAGAAGAACAATCCCATCAGCGGAATGAAGGCGAGATAGTAAAGGTCGACGCCGTGCTCGCGCAGCGCTGGAATCTTGCATGCGTAGAGCAGCGAGGAGGCCGCGGTGACCCCCGCCGCGATGCGCAGCAGCCGCCGCGTCCGGTCGGGCAGGCAGCCTTCCTCGAACAGGTCGGCGGCGAACATCGCCGCGCTGCACACGCCCACCAGCGAGGCGAGCGGGAACAGCATCGAAACCTGCCACAGCTCGAGCTCGACCAGTTCGACGATCAATCCCGAGGTGGCCAGCGTCAGCGTCAGCATTCCGGACACCGAGAGCCAGTGCCACAGCAGGAAGCGCGCGCGCAGCACGCGGTAGAACGCAAGGTCGAACAGCAGCGGCATGACCAGCAGCCCGCAGATCGCGGCGATCGCCAGCATCGCATCGTAGGGCCAGCGGACCTCGCGCGTCGAGGCGACCAGGCGCGCGTCGGCGACCAGCGGCGCGACCCAGGCATGGTCGATCGCCACCACGACCTGGCGGGTATCGTCATCGACCGCCGGCAGCGGCAGCGCGAACTTGATCCCGCGCCCGAGCAGGCGGACGTCGTCCATCGAATAGCTCGCGCTGCGCACCGTGCCGTCGCGGTCGATCACCGAGATCGCGATGCGCGAGAAGTCGCCGACACGGGTGGTGAACCAGGCCGGGGGCTCGGCGGGGGAAGCGAGATCGAAGCGCAGCAGGGCGCGCGGAGCGCGATAGTCGGCCAGGCTCCCGTCGCACCGCCACGCGGGCGCGCGCGCGCCGATCCCCGCCGGATCGGTCGCCGGCGTCGCATCGGCCTGACATGTGGGAACGAGCGGCTCGGCCTGCGCGGCGGGAACGACGAAAAGCGCGGCCGCGAGAGCCACGAGCGCCAGCATCCCCCTGATCGCACGCCCAACCATGCGAAACCTCTAAAGCCGAATCGTTGTATTGGACTTAACCGCGTGGCTGCGGCTCCCCCGGACGAGCGGCGTCAGGCCGCGGCGCTGGATACTTGTCCGCCGTCGCGCGCGAACAGCGTCAGCCGCTCGTGCATCGTCCGGTTGCGCCCGGCTTCCTTGGCCTCGTAGAGCAGCTTGTCGGAGCGCGCGTAGAGCTCGTCGAAGCCGAGCGTGTCGGCCAGCCCTCCCGGCGCTTCGACGACGCCCATGCTCGCGGTGACGAGCCGGTCGATCTCGGTGATCTCGCGCGCGACGCGCAGGCTGATCGTGCGGCGGATGCGCTCGGCGCGCTCGGCCTGGTCGTCGCCGCGCAGCAGGATCAGGAACTCCTCGCCGCCCATCCTCACCGCGAGCGAGTTGCGGCCGGCTTCGCTGGCGATCGTCCGCGCCACCGAGCGCAGCACCTCGTCGCCGACGCCGTGCCCGAAGGTGTCGTTGATGGCCTTGAACCGGTCGAGATCGAGCAGCGCGAACGTGGTGAACCCTTGCGCCCGGAGTTGCGCGAAGCGCTGCTCGAGCCCGCGGCGGTTGGTCAGGCCCGTCAGCGGATCGCGTTCCGCCAGCGAGCCGAGCTCGATCGCCATCTTGCGCGCGCTGTCGCGCTCGCGCCGCAATGCCAGGAACCGGTCGGCCACGCCCAGCGCAGTGATCATCGCTTCGCACAGCATCCCGAAATAGAACAGGTGCAGCGCCTGCATCGCCTCGATGCCGGGCAGCACCTCGGTGACCAGCTGGATCACCATCGCGGCGGTCAGCGGAATCCAGCCGACCAGTTGAAACGCCGCGGCGCGGCTGCCGCGCGCAAGCGCCTTGCCGTTCGCGAACAGCCACAGCGCGAGCACTGGCGAGAGCGCTATCGCGTGCAGATGCAGCCCGCCGATCAGCAGCCATTCGGGCCACAGCGCCTGCACCGCCGAGACCAGCAGCACCCACGGCGCGGCCAACGCCATCGCGCGCCCGAGCCCCGGATCGAGCTTGTCCTGCTCGAGAAAATGGCGCGTGAACATCAGACAGGTCGCGATCGCCATGCCGAACGTCGCGATGATCGCGTAGCGCCAGGTCGCGGGATCGAGCGCGACGACCTCGTTCACGATCCCGCTGCGGACCACGATCAGCGCGATGAAGCACGTCGTCATCGCCGCGTGCCAGGCGATGAAGCGGTCGCGCAGCACGCGCCAGAACAGCCCGTCGAACACGATCGGCATCGCCAGCATGCCGATCAGCAGCGCGATCATCAGCAGTTCGACCAGGTGTCCCGGCGTCCGATCGGGCCGTTCGGCGGCGAGTTGCACGCTTTCGAGGCTGGCGACGTGCGCCAGCCGCTCGAAGCGGACGAGCACGCGAGCCGGCGCCGCGCCGGTTTCGGGCAGCGGCAGCGCGATCGTCGGCCCGTCGCTGGTCGGAATCGCATCGGCCAGCGGCACGCGCACCGTGGTGCGCAGCCCGGTGCGGTCGACGACCGAAATCGCCGCGGCCGCGAACCGTCCGAGCCGCATCGTCAGATAGCGCGGCGCGGGCTGCGCGGGATCGATGTCGAAGCGCAGCGTCACCGCTTGCGCGGGCAACCCCGGGGGCCGGCCGCTACAGTCCCACGCGACATCGGCGGGCAGCGCGGCGAGCGGCGTTTCGGCATGATCGCGGGTGGTGCACGGCGGCGCGGCCGCGGCGGCATTCGCGCACAGCGCGGCGAGAAGCGCCAGCACGGCCGCAACGGCCGCCCGTATCGGAATACCCCCGCCCATGCGGGAGCGATAATGCCTCGGGGTTATCGCCGGGTTAAGCGCGCAGCGTGCATCACCCGAGCAGTTCGGCGATCGGCGTGTAGTCGTAGCCGAGTTCGTCGGCGATCGCCCGGTAGGTCACTTTGCCGTCGTGGACGTTGAGCCCCTCGGCGAGGTGCGGGTCGCGGCGCATCGCCCCCTGCCAGCCGAGCTCGGCGATCCTGAGCGCGTGCGGCAGAGTCACGTTGTTGAGGGCGTACGTGCTCGTGCGCGCGACCGCGCCGGGCATGTTGGCGACGCAATAGTGAACCACCTCGTCGATCACGTAGGTCGGATCGTCGTGAGTCGTCGCATGGCTGGTCTCGAAGCAGCCGCCCTGATCGATCGCGACATCGACCAGCACCGCGCCCGGCTGCATGCACTTGAGCATGTCGC
>CAMPIA010000027.1 GCA_946886175.1 uncultured Altererythrobacter sp. | reverse complement strand
TCGGCGGCGGAGACGACCTCCTGATACCACTGCGCGAAATCGTCGGCGCGCCGGGAGTTCAGCGCATGGCGGATGTTGGACACGTGAATTCCTGCTTTGATCGTTGGCTGACGAGCGCGCCCGTTCGCGCTACTTGTCGAGCTCGTCCAGCTTTTTTTGCATCGTCGCCATCTGCTCGCGCAGCGCCGCGATCTCCGCCTCCTGCTTGGTCTCGCGCGGCGGTGCGGGCTTCTTGGCGCCGGGAATAAAGGCTTCGGTCGCGGCGCGCATCATCGCCATGTTGGTCTCGGCGATCTTGGCCAGCGGGTTGCCGCCCAGCCCCTCGCGGAACGCCTCCTGCAGCTTGGTCTGGTTCTTGCGGAAGTTGGCCATGCTGGCTTCGAGGTAGCTCGGCATCATCGTCTGCATCGAATTGCCGTACATCGAGATGAGATCGCGCAGGAAGCTGACCGGCAGCATCTGTTCGCCGCCGCTCGATTCTTCCTCCATGATGATCTGGGTGAGAATCGCGTGGGTGATGTCGTCGCCGGTCTTGGCGTCGACCACCTGGAACTGCACATCCTCGCGGGTCATCCGCGCGAGGTCCTCCAGCGTGATATAGCTCGAGGTGCCGGTGTTGTAGAGACGCCGGTTGGCGTACTTCTTGATGATGATCGGATCGCCCGGCTTGCCCTGGTTCTTGGCCATCGTAACTCCCGAAAATGCTGCACCGATGCTGCATTAGCAGGTGCAGCATGTGCAGCGCAACATGAAGCCCGTATTACCTGCGGAAGCGGCGGCCCAGTGTGGTGAGCAACTCGTATTGCGAGAGGCCGCAACCAGCCGCGACCTCCGGCAGATCGAACGGCACGTCGAGCCAGTCGCCCTCGCGCACGTCGGGCGAGGCCGAGAGATCGACCACGATCATATCCATCGATACTTTGCCGAGCAGCGGCAGCAGCGCCTCGTGATGGCGCAGCGCGCCGTGGTGGCCGCGGCACCGCAGGAAGCCGTCGGCATAGCCGAGCGAGACGACGGCGACGCGCATCGGCGCGCGCGCGGTGAAGGTCGCATTGTAGCCGACGCTGTCGCCGGGTGCGAGCTGCCGCACCTGGATCACCGCGGCTTGCGGGAACGCGACCTGGCGAACGGGACCCGCAAGCTCGCGGCGCGGCACGCCGCCATAAAGCGACAGACCGGGCCGGGTCAGGTCGAAGGCGAAGTCCTTCCCCAGCGCGATGCCGGCGCTGTTGGCGAGGCTGCGGCGCTGTGCGGGGATCGCCGCGCACACGCCGCGAAAACGCTCGAGCTGCGCCGCGTTGAGCGCGCTGTCCTCGTCCGCCGAGGCGAGATGCGACATCAGCAAGTCGATCTCCAGCGCGGCGATCGCCGGATCGTCAATCCGGGCGAGCGGCACCCCGAGCCGGTTGATCCCGGTATCGACCATCAGGTCGCAGCGCCCTCCCCCGGCCTGTGCCCATATGCGCGCCTGTTCGGCGCTGTTGATCACCGGTTTGAGCCCGGTTGCGCGGGCATAGGCTGCATCCTCGGCGTGGACCGGACCGTGCAACACCGAGACCTGCGCCGGATCGACGTGGCGCAGAACCTCCGGCGCTTCGCTCCAGTGCGCGACGAAGAAATCGCGCGCGCCCGCATCGCGCAGGGCCGGCACGACCTTGTCCGCGCCCAGTCCGTATGCGTCGGCCTTGACCGCCGCGCCCGCCCGCGCCGCGCCCGACATCGTGTCGAGCGCGCGCCAGTTCGCGGCCAGCGCCTCTTCATCGAATCTCAGCCGCAGGGTGGGCGGCGGCCTAAGCGGCTCAACGTCAGGCATCGGCTTGGAAATCTTTCGGCGGTCCGTCGGGAATGCCCCACCACGCGACCACGACCCCGAACGCGACCACCGCCCAAGTGTACCACAGCCCGGCATAGACGTCGCCGGTGCGGGCGACGATGATCCCCGAGATCAGCGGCAGGAACCCGCCGAGATAGCCCGCGCCGATATGATAGGGGATCGACATCGAGGAATAGCGGATCTGCGGCGGGAACATCTCCGCCAGCAGCGCCGCGACCGAGCCGTAGGTCAGCGCCGAGAGCATGCCGAGGCACAGCAGCAGCCCGACGATCCCGAGCACGTTGATAAGCGGCGGCGACTGGCGCACGAAATCGAATCCGCGCGTCTCGAGCGCCGCCAGCAACCCGTCGCGCCGCGCCGCGCCGTCCGCGAACCATTCGGGCGCAAGCGCGATCGGCGCGCCGGCCACGGTCAGCGCCAGCGTGTCGGCCGGTTCGACCGTGTAGCTCACGCCGCTCGCGGTCAGCGTTTCGAGCAATTTGCCGCAGTCGCTCTGTTCGCGGTCGAACAGTTCGGCGAAGGGATCGGTCGTGCACTGCGCGCCCGAAACCACTACCGGGTTCGCGGCGGAGGCTTCGGCGAGGCCCGGATTGGCGAGCTTGCCCATGCCCCAGAAGATCGGGAACAGCAGCAGCAGCGTCAGCAGCGCACCGACGATGATCGGCTTCTTGCGCCCCACCCGATCCGACCAGCGGCCGACCACGAGGTAGAACGACATCGCGATCAGCCCGGCTGCGAACAGGATCAGCTCCACCAGCTGTTCGTCCATCCGCATCGGCCCGCGCAGGAACGAGAGGCCGGAGAAGAACGCGGTGTACCAGATCGTCGTCAACACGCCGGTGATGCCGAACAGCGCGACGAAGATGCGCTTCTTGTTGCCGGGATAGCTGAAGCTTTCGGTGAAGGGGTTGGCGGCGGTCTTGCCCTCCGCCTTCATCGCCTGAAACACCGGGCTCTCGTTGAGTTTCAATCGCATCCACAGCGAGATCGCCAGCAGCACGATCGAGAGCAGAAACGGCAGGCGCCAGCCCCAGGCGGCGAAATCGTCCTCGGGGATCAAGAGCCGGCAGGTCAGCACCACCGCGATCGAAAGCACGAAGCCGCCGACCACGCTGGCCTGAATATAGCTGGTATAATAGCCGCGCTTCTCGGGCGGGGCGTGCTCGGCGACGTAGATCGCGGCGCCGCCATATTCGCCGCCGAGCGCGAGGCCCTGGAGAATGCGGAAACCGATCACGATGATCGGCGCCGCGATGCCGATGCTCGCCGCGCTCGGGATCATGCCCACGCCCGCGGTCGCGACGCCCATCAGCGTCACGGTGACGAGGAAGGTGTACTTGCGCCCGAGCCGGTCGCCGAGAAAGCCGAACAGGATCGCGCCCAGCGGACGGAAACCGAAGCCGACCGCGAAGCCGGCCCAGACGAGCAGGATTTGCAGCGTCTCGTTGCCGCTCGGGAAGAACGCGGCGCCGATCAGCCCGGCGAGCGTGCCGTAGATGAAGAAATCGTACCATTCGAAGATCGTCCCGGCCGAGGAGGCCGCGATCACGAGGCGGATTTCCTTGTCGGTCGGCTCGCGTTGCACCGCTACTGCGCTGTCACTCATCGGCCTTCCCCGTCTCCCCGCTCGCGAGACGTTTAGCCAGACTGCGTTTCCTTGGAAAGCGCGGTGCTGGCGGCTCTCCACGGCAGGAGAATCGCGCCGTGACGGCCGGGGCGGTCGCGCGCCGCGGCGATCGTGTCGATTCCAGGCCAGTCCGGCAGCGGCCCGCCGCCGAGCCAGTCGGCGATCGCACCCTCCGCCCGCGCGATTTCTTCGCCCGATTTGCCCGGCGCGGCGCGCGCGAAGATCGCCGCAGCAGCCTGGCCTACCGCGCAGGCGGACACGCGCAGCCCGAGCGCGTCAACCGCACCGTCGGGCGACAGCGTCAGGTCGAGCGCAATGCTGCTGCCGCACGTGCGCGAAACCGCCTCGCCCCGCGCCGCCGCCCGATCGAGCGGCGGGTAGTCCGCCAGCGCGACCGCGAGCGCGAGCATCTCGGGCGTGTAGAGCGGCGCGGAGTCGCGTTCGGGCACTACTCTTCGGCCGCGCTCTCTTCGCGGAGCATGGCGCGGCGCGCGTGGATCATCTCGACCAGAGCATCGCTGCTGGCGTTGACCACGGGATAGGTGCGCGCGGTAGTGATCCACGAGGGGCGGCCGGCGACACCCCAGATCGTATCGTAGCCGAGCACCAGCAACGAGAAGGCGAGAACCACGATGATCGCGCCCTTGATAGCGCCGAAGCCGAAGCCGAGGACGCGGTCGATCGGGCCGAGCATCGAGACGCGCGAGGCCTTGCCCATCCGGCCCGCGATCAGCTTCATCGCCGCGTAGGGGATGAGCAGCAGGAGCGTGAAGGCGAACACCGCTGCGCCCGTGGGCGTGCCGAGATAGGGTTCGATCGCTTCGGTGAGCGGGGTGTGGAGCGCGCGGATCGCGAACAAGGCCAGGATCCACGCGGCGAGCGACAGCACTTCCTGCACGAAACCGCGCAGGAAGCCGCCCACGGAGGCAACGCTCACGATAATGAGAACGATGAGATCGAACGCCATAAGCCTGCGAGTTAAGGTTCGACCATTACGCGGTCAACGAGATTGGCGAGTTGCTTGACGCCGCTGTAGTTAAGCCCGGCTGAATTGCGGGCGGCCCCGCCATCGTCGTCGGGGCCGAAACCGCGGTCGAAACCCAGCTTGGCGGACTCGCGCAGGCGCAGCGAGGAATGCGCCACCGGGCGCACTTCGCCCGCGAGCGAGACTTCGCCGAACCACACGCTCTTGGCCGGCAGGGGGCGGTCGGCGAGCGCCGAGACCAGCGCCGCTGCGACCGCGAGATCGGCCGCGGGATCGGTCAGGCGATAACCGCCCGCGACATTGAGATAGACTTCGGCCGAACTGAAGTTGAGCCCGCAGCGCGCCTCGAGCACGGCGAGGAGCATCGCCATGCGCCCGTTGTCCCACCCCACCACCGCGCGCCGCGGGGTGGCGCCGGACTGGAGCCGGACGATCAGCGCCTGCACCTCGATCAGCACCGGCCGCGTGCCCTCGAGCGCGGGGAACACCGCGCTGCCCGCCAGCGGCTCGTCGCGCCCCGAGAGGAACAGCATCGAGGGGTTGGCGACTTCCTCCAGCCCCTGCCCCGCCATCGCGAACACGCCGATCTCGTCGACCGGCCCGAAGCGGTTCTTGAGGCTGCGCAGGATGCGGTACTGGTGGCTGCGTTCGCCCTCGAAGCTCATCACCACGTCGACCATGTGCTCGAGCACGCGCGGGCCGGCGATCGAGCCGTCCTTGGTGACGTGGCCGACGAGCACCAGCGCCACGCCGTTTTCCTTGGCGTAGCGAATCAGTTCGAAGGCGCAGCCGCGCACCTGGCTGACGGTGCCCGGCGCGCCTTCGATCGTGTCGGAATGCATCGTCTGGATCGAATCGATCACCAGCAGCGCGGGCGGCGTCATGCCTCCGAGCGTGGTCAGGATGTCGCGCACCGAGGTCGCCGCGGCGAGCCGGATCGGGGCGTCGGCCAGCCCGAGCCGCGAGGCGCGAAGGCGCACCTGCCCGGCGGCTTCCTCGCCGCTTACGTAGATCGCCTCGCCCCCCGCCTTGGCGACCTTCGCCGCGGCCTGGAGCAGCAGCGTCGATTTGCCGATGCCGGGGTCGCCGCCCATCAGGATCGCCGAGCCGGGCACCAGCCCGCCGCCCAGTGCGCGGTCGAACTCGGCCAGGCCGGTCGTGCGCCGTTCCAGCACCTCGCCAGGCTTGTCGAGCGGTTCGAACGTGACCTGCCGCCCCCCGCTCGACAAGTGATGCTTCTGCGAAAACACCGTCGCCGGCGCATCCTCTACCAGCGTGTTCCACTCCGCGCAGTCGGGGCACTGCCCCTGCCACCGGTGCGAAACCGACCCGCAGGCCTGACAAACGTAGCGCTTCTTCGACTTGGCCATCCCCCGCCGATAAACGGAACATTTGTGGAACGCAATTGCCAACCGCGCGATTGCCCGGCACAAGGCGCGCGATGCGGCAGAAGGAACTGAGGATCGCGCTCGTCTGCTACGGCGGGGTCAGTCTGGCCGTTTACATGCACGGCGTCACCAAGGAGCTGTGGAAGCTGGCGAGCGCGAGCCGGGCGTTCCACGCAGGCGACGCGCCCGCCGGCGGCGTCCAGAGCATCTATCGCGAGCTGCTCGAATCGATCGCGGCCGGGCACGCGATCAAATTGCGCGTGCTGCCCGACATTCTCAGCGGCGCGAGCGCGGGCGGGATCAATGCCGTGTTTCTCGCGCAGGCGATCCATTCGGGCCAATCGCTCGAGCCGCTGACCGACCTGTGGCTGACCACCGCCGACGTCGAGCGCCTGACCGACCCCGACGCCGAACCGGTCTGGCGCTTCGCCAAATACTGGGCGCAGCCGATCGCCTGGTGGCTGCTCAAGCGCCCGGGCAACGCGGTGTCCGAAAGCGTCGCCCCCGAAACGCAGGCCGAAGTGCGGCGCAAGGTTTCCGCTTTCATCCGCGGGCGCTGGTTCGAGCCGCCGTTCTCGGGAATCGGCTTCTCGCGCCTGCTCTACGATGCGCTCGCGGCGATGGCCGAAGCGCCCTGCGGCAAGCCGCTGCTGCCGCCCGGGCATCCGATCGACCTGATGGTGACCGCGACCGACTTTCGCGGCCACCTCGAGTTGCTGCGGCTCAACAGCCCGCCGGTCGTCGAGGAAAGCGAGCATCGCCTGCCGGTCGCGTTCCACGCGCGCGCCCCGGCGGAGCGTGGCGAAAGCCTCGCCGATCCGCTCGAGCTCACCTTCGCCGCGCGCGCCACCGCCAGCTTTCCCGGCGCCTTCCCGCCGCTGCGGCTCGACGAGATCGATCGGCTCGCGGGTGAGCGCAAGGTCGCGTGGAGCGGGCGGCAGCGGTTTCTCGATCGCGTGATGCCGGTGAACACGCGGCAGGGCACCGTCGAATCGATTTCGCTGGTCGACGGTTCGGTGCTGGTCAACAAGCCGTTCGAAGGCGCGATCCACGCCTTGCGCGGCCGGCCCGCGCAGCGCGAGGTCGACCGGCGCTTCGTCTATATCGACCCGCGGCCCGACCGCACCGGCTCGATCCGCGAGCAGGCCGGCGAACCGGTCGGGTTCTTCGGGGCGATCTTCGGCTCGCTCTCGACGATCCCGCGCGAGCAGCCGATCCGCGACAACCTCGAGGTGCTCGAACGGCAATCGCACGAGGCCGAGCGGTTGCGGCAGATGATCGCCGCGCTCCGCCCCGATGTCGAAGCGGCGGTCGAGAAACTGTTCGGAATGACCTTCTTTCTCGACAGTCCGACGCCCAAGCGGCTCCATGGCTGGCGCGCGAAGGCCCAGCAGGCGGCGGCGGAGCGCGCGGGATACGCCTTCCAGTCCTACGCCCAGGCGAAATTCACCGGGATTGTCGAGAGCCTCGCCGAGCTGGTGTTCGACGCCGCGCCCGATCTCAAGCTGCCCGATTCGCGCCCGATCGCGGCGCGTCTGCGCGGCGCGCTGGCGGCGCGCGGGCTGGACGGTCTCTCGGCCCCTTCGGGCGGCGCGAAGGAGGAGGCGATCGCCTTCTTCCGCGCGCACGACGTCGGCTTCCGGGTGCGCCGGCTGCGCCTGCTCGCCCGCCGTCTATCGCGCGAATGGGACGCCGATCCCGAGATTCCCGACGCCGCGGTCGAAGCGGCGCGCGAGGCGATTTTCGACATTCTCGCGCTCTATTTCGCGCGCGAGACGGGCGAGCGACTGGGCGACGATTTCCCCGCGCTGGCGGCAAAGGCGCTCGACGAACCCGCGGCCGTGCTCGATGCGCTCGCGGCGCGGCGGCTGCTGCCGGAGGTCGACGAACTGGCCGAGCAGATGCTCGCCGAGGCGCTCGAGCGAATGCCGAAGAATCTGCGGCGGCTGATGCTGCTGACCTACCTCGGCTTCCCGTTCTACGACGTCGCTACGCTGCCGCTGATGCGCGATGAGGCCTTGACCGAGTTCGACCCGGTGAAGGTCGACCGCATCAGCCCGGACGACGCGCGCTCGATCCGCGAGGGCGGCACGCGCGCGACGCTGCGCGGGATCGAGTTCTACAATTTCGGCGCCTTCTTCAGCCGCGCCTACCGCGAGAACGATTACCTCTGGGGCCGCCTTCACGGGGCCGAACGGATGATCGATCTGGTCTGCTCGACGATCGAGGGGGGCGAAACGAAGATCGACGCCGCGGCATTCAAGCGAAGGATATTCCTGGCCATCGTGGAGGAGGAGCGCGAGCGGCTGCGCGCCGATCCGGGCCTGCTGGACAGGGTCCGAAGCGAGGTGTTGAGCAAACCCACGTAGGTCCCCGTCATTGCGGGCGATCGAAGATCCGAACCGTTGATCCATGGATTGTCACGCACCCTGCGGGTGCTCGCCATGACGGCGATGGGCCGGAGCGAAGGTGTTACCCCCCGAACGCGTCCTTCAGCTTGTCGAAGAAGCCGCGGCTCTCGGGGCATTCGTCGCCGGTCTCGGTATCGCGGAACTGTTCGAGCAGGGCCTTCTGTTCCTTGCTGAGCCCGGTCGGGGTTTCGACCGCGATCTCGACCACCAGGTCGCCGCGTCCGCGCCCTTGCAGCACGGGCATGCCCGCGCCGCGCACGCGCAATTGCTTGCCCGACTGGATACCGGCGGGAATGTCCACCGTGTTCGCGTCGCCGCCGAGGTCGGGGATCTCGACCTTGCCGCCGAGCGAGGCGGTGGTGAAACTGATCGGCACGCGGCTCAACAGCGTCGTTCCCTCGCGCTGGAACACCGAATGCGGGCGGACGTGGACGAAGATGTAGAGGTCGCCCGGCGGCGCGCCGCGCGGTCCGGCCTCGCCCTTGCCCGACAGGCGGATGCGCGTGCCGGTGTCGACGCCCGGCGGAATCTCGACGTCGATCGTCTGGGGGCGGTCGACCCGCCCTTCCCCGCCGCAGTCGCGGCAGGGGCTGACCAGCACTTCGCCGCGGCCGTGGCAGTTGGGGCACGGCCGCTCGACCACGAAGAAGCCCTGCTTCGCGCGGACCTTGCCGTAGCCGTTGCACAGATTGCAGCCACGCGTGCTGGTGCCGGGCGTCGCGCCCGATCCGTGGCAGGTCCCGCAGTTCTGCGAAACCTCGATCTCGATCTGGCTGGTCTTGCCGTGGAACGCGTCTTCGAGCCCGACTTCCATGTCGTAGCGCAAGTCGGCCCCGCGACGCGCCTGCTGGCGTCCGCCGCCGCCGCCGAAGGCGCTGCCGAAGATGGTTTCGAAGATGTCGCCGATGTCGGCGAAGTCCGCGCCCGGATGGCCGCCGCCACCCATGCCCTGCTGAAACGCGGCGTGGCCGTAACGGTCGTAGGCCGCGCGCTTCTGCGGATCCTTGAGGCACTCGTAGGCGACGCTGACCGCCTTGAACTTGGCCTCGTTCTCCTTGCAGCCCTGATTGCGATCGGGGTGATGCTTCATCGCCAGCTTGCGATAGGCAGACTTGATCGCCGCGCCATCCGCATCGCGGCTGACCCCGAGCAGTTCGTAGAAATCGGTTTCGGTTGCCGGCATGATGTCCCCGCCCCGTTAAAGACCTAGCCGCCGCCGGAGCGGAGCGCACCGGCGGCGGTCTGGTTCTTCATCGGGGTCTCAGCCCTTGTTGCTGTCTTCGTCGACTTCGGAGAACTCGGCGTCGACCACGTCCTCCTCGGCATCGCTCTTGTCGCCAGCAGCGTCCCCGTCGGCCGGAGCGTCCGAAGCGGCGCTCGCCTGTTCCTGGCTGTAGATTTCCTGGCCCATCTTCATGGCCACGTCGGTCAGCGCCTGCGCCTTCGCGTTGATCGCGTCGACGTCGTCGCCTTCGAGCGCGGTCCTGGCTTCGGCCAATGCGGTCTCGACCTGGCCCTTGAGATCGGCGCTGATCTTCTCGCCGTGCTCGTCGAGCTGCTTCTGCGTCGCGTGGACCAGGCTGTCGGCCTGGTTGCGGGCCTCGGCGCCCTGACGGCGCTTCTTGTCTTCCTCGGCGAACTTCTCGGCGTCCTGCACCATCGATTCGATGTCGCTGTCGGACAGACCGCCGCTCGCCTGGATGCGGATCTGCTGCTCCTTGCCGGTGCCCTTGTCCTTGGCGCTGACGTTGACGATGCCGTTGGCGTCGATGTCGAAGGTGACCTCGATCTGCGGCACGCCGCGCGGAGCGGCCGGGATGCCGACCAGATCGAACTGGCCGAGCATCTTGTTGTCCGCAGCCATCTCGCGCTCGCCCTGGGCGACCCGGATGGTGACCGCGTTCTGGTTGTCTTCGGCGGTCGAGTAGGTCTGCGTCTTCTTGGTCGGGATCGTGGTGTTGCGGTCGATCATGCGGGTGAACACGCCGCCCAGCGTCTCGATGCCGAGCGAGAGCGGGGTCACGTCGAGCAGGAGCACGTCCTTGACGTCGCCCTGCAGCACGCCGGCCTGGATCGCCGCGCCCATGGCCACGACTTCGTCCGGGTTGACGCCGGTGTGCGGCTTCTTGCCGAAGAACTCCTCGACCACTTCGCGCACCCTGGGCATCCGGGTCATGCCGCCGACGAGGATCACCTCGTCCACGCCGCCCTTCTCGATGCCTGCGTCCGCCAGCGCCTTCTTGCACGGTTCGAGCGTGCGCTTGATCAGATCGCCGACGAGCTGCTCGAGCTTGCTGCGGGTGATCGTCTCGACCAGGTGCAGCGGCGTGCTCGATCCGCCTTCCATGCGCGCGGTGATGAACGGCAGGTTCACTTCGGTCTGCGCGGCGC
>CAMPIA010000026.1 GCA_946886175.1 uncultured Altererythrobacter sp. | reverse complement strand
CCATCGCTCCCTCCTTGCTCCTTGCCTGGCGCCAAAATCCGCTCCGTCACGACCTTGCTCCTGCCACGCACGGGCCCTAGAGGGCCGGATATGAATGCCCCCTTGCAAAATCCGGTGCAACATCCGGCCCGCTCCGACGAGCGCCCCGCTCTGACGCTCCTGATCGCGGCGCCGCGCGGTTTCTGCGCCGGCGTGGACCGGGCGATCGAGATCGTCGAGCGCGCGATCGAACGGTACGGCGCCCCGGTCTATGTGCGGCACGAGATCGTCCACAACCGCTACGTCGTCGATACCCTCAAGGCCAAGGGCGCGGTGTTCGTGGAGGAGCTCGACGCAGTGCCCGATGGCGCGCCGGTCGTGTTCAGCGCGCACGGCGTGCCCAAAGCCGTGCCGGCCGAGGCCGAGCGGCGCGGGCTCGACTATCTCGACGCCACCTGCCCGCTGGTGAGCAAGGTCCACCGCCAGGCCGAGCGCCAGATCGAGGCCGGCCGCCACATCGTATTCGTCGGCCACCGCGGCCATCCCGAGGTGATCGGCACGATGGGGCAGGTCCCCGAAGGGATGATGACGCTGGTCGAGACGGTCGAGGACGTTGCCGCGCTCGGCTTTTCCTCGGACGAACCGCTCGCCTTCCTGACCCAGACGACACTCTCGGTCGACGACACCCGGGCGATCGTCGCCGCGCTCCAGGTCAAATATCCGCAAATCGTGGGGCCCAAGGCGGAAGACATCTGTTACGCGACTTCCAATCGCCAGGCCGCGGTCAAGCAGATCGCGCCGGGCAGCGACCTGGTGCTCGTCATCGGCGCGCCGAACAGCTCGAACTCGCTGCGGCTGGTCGAAGTCGCCGAGCGCTGCGGCACCGATGCGAAGTTGATCCAGCGGGCGAGCGATATCCAGCCCGAATGGCTCGACGGCGTGGGCACGATCGGCCTCACCGCCGGAGCTTCGGCCCCCGAGAAGCTCGTGCGCGAGGTCGTCGAGAAACTCTCGGAATGGCGCGTGGTCGAGGAGCATACGCTGGTCACCACCGAGGAAAAGATGGTGTTCAAGCTGCCGCGCCAGCTCGCCGGCTGAGGCGCGCCCATGGCGGTCTACACGCATCTGGGCGCGGAGGATCTCGGCGAGCTGATCGCGCATTACGATGTCGGCGCGCTGGTTTCCGCCAAAGGCATCGCGGAGGGCGTCTCGAACAGCAACTGGCTGGTTGAAACCGAGAACGGGCGCTTCATCCTGACGATGTACGAGCGGCGGATCGAGCTTTCCGACCTGCCGTTCTTTCTCGGATTGCTCGACCATCTCTCGGCCGCGGGTTGCCCCGTGCCGCGCACGATCCACGATCGCGAGGGCCGGGGCTGGCGCATGGTCGAGGGCAAAGCGGTCGCCTTGATCGAATTTCTGCCCGGCGTCTCGGTCGATCGGCCGACCCCGGCACAGGCCTACGCCGTCGGCGCCGCCTTGGCCGAGCTGCACCGCGCATCCGCGAGTTATTCGGGGACGCGGGCCAACGACCTGCGCCCGGCCGACTGGCAGGCCTTGTTCGAGGGCTGCGGCGATCTGGCGCGGATCGACCCCGCGCTGCCCCCGCTGGTCGAGCGCCACATGCCCGCGCTGCTCGAGAACTGGCCGGGAGACCTGCCCGAAACGGTGATCCACGCCGATCTCTTCCCCGACAACGTGCTGATGATGGGGGAGCGGGTCGGCGGGCTGATCGATTTCTATTTCGCCTGCCGGGATTTTGCCGCTTACGATCTTGCGGTCACCCACGCCGCCTGGTGTTTCGCCAAGGACGGGCGCGGCTTTCGTGCCGATATCGGCGCGGCGCTGGTCGAAGGTTACGAAGCGGTGCGTCCGCTCTCGGCAGAGGAACGCGCGGCCCTGCCGTTGCTGGCGCGCGGCGCGGCAATGCGTTTCATTTCGACACGCGCGTTCGATTGGATCGACACGCCCGACGACGCTCTGGTAACGCGCAAGGACCCGATGGATTTCGCCAGACGGCTGGAATTCTACGCCGAGGCGGGCGACAGGGCCTTTGCATCGGACGTTTGAGGAGGCATCGCCGGGATCGATGAAACAGGTCGAGATTTTCACCGACGGCGCGTGCAAGGGCAACCCCGGACCGGGCGGCTGGGGCGCATTGTTGCGCCTGGGCCGCCACGAGAAGGAGCTGGCGGGCGCGGAAAGCGACACCACCAACAACCGCATGGAGCTGACCGCCGCGATCCGCGGCCTCCAGGCGCTGACCGAACCGTGCCGGGTGACGCTCTATTCGGACAGCCGATACGTGCTCGACGGGATGACCAAGTGGGTCGAGGGCTGGCAAAAGCGCGGCTGGATCAACGCCAGCAAGAAGCCGGTGCGCAACGCCGACTTGTGGCACGAGCTGATCGAGGTCGCCGCGCGCCACGAGATGTCGTGGCGCTGGGTCAAGGGCCACGACGGCCATCCGGAAAACGAACGCGCCGACCGCCTCGCCAGCGACGAGGCAGAGCGGATCGCCCGCGAAGCGGTTCGCTGAGCTGTCAGCCGAACCGGCGGGGCGAATAGAGCGTCTCGTCGAGATCGCGAGTCATTGCGCAGCGTTCGAGGCCGAGCAGCAATTGCGCGCCCAGACAGGCCGCGGCCGGCGCGGTCTGGATGCCGAAGCCGCCCTGCCCGGCGAACCAGAAGAATGCCGCGTCCGCCGGGTCGAAACCGTAAACCGGCAGCCGGTCGGGTGCGAAGCTGCGCAGGCCCGCCCATTTGCGCTCGACCGCGTCGACGCGCCAGTCGACCACACTCTGAAGCCGGTCGATCGCCTCGGCCACGGCGAGTTCCTCGGGCGCCGCGTCGCACGGCGGCGACGGCGCCTCGTCCTGCGGACTGAGCCACAGACGGCCGCTCTCGGGCTTGAAATAGAACGCCCCCGCGATGTCGAGCACCAGCGGCAGATCGCCATCGAGCGGCGGATCGACGCGCAACTGGGCGACCGTGCGCCGTAGCGGAGCAATGCCGAGCGACCGCACGTCCGCCAGCGCTGCCACCTCGTCCGCCCATGCGCCCGCTGCGTCGACCAGAATTCGCGCCTCGATTTGCGCTCCGTCGGCGGTTGCGATCGTCCAGCCCCGGTCGGTCCGATCCGCCCGCATCACGCGCGCGCGGGTCTCCAGTCGCCCCCCCGACCTTGCGAAGGCGCCGAGATAGTGCGCATGCAGACCCGCGACGTCGATATCGGCGCAGGCCGGTTCCCACACCGCGCCGGTCCATGCCGATTGCAAGCCCGGCAGCCGGGATGCCAGCGCTGCGCGCCCCAGCCGTTCGAGCGTCGCGCCGCTCGCCGAAAATCGCTCGGCGAAGGCGTCGAGCGCTTCGGCCTGATCGTCGCGCCCGATGTAAAGTGCGCCGCGCGGCGTCAGGAAGCCGTGGTCGCGCAAGTACGGGCCGGATGCCAGGGTGAGCGGAACGACCTCCGGCCCGCCATAACATTCCTCCCAGAACGCCGCCGAGCGGCCGGTCGCGTGATAGCCGGGGCGATCCTCCGCCTCGAGCACGACCACGCTGGCATGCGGCGCGAGCTCTGCGCCGAGGCTCGCGCCGGCCATACCCGCGCCGACGATCGCGATATCGAACCGTTCCACAGGTCGCGCGCTACTCGCCGCGAGGCGCGGCGCGATCGAGGAATTGCGCAATCGCCGCCATCGCCCGGTCGCGCACCGGGTCCGCCTCGCGCAGGATCTCGTGCCGCGCTTCCTCGCCGAAGGCGAGCAGTTCGCCGTGAGGGAGACGCCGCGCGGCGGCCTCGATCGCGATCATGTCGACCAGCTTGTCGCTCGAGGCCGCCAGCAGCAGAATCGGCGTGCGGATCGATTCGAGCACGTCGGGCCGATAGAGCGAGCGCATCGATTCATAGGCGCGCTCGACCCAGCCCCAGCTCCCCGGGCCCATCACGAGCTCGGGCCGCGTGTCGCGCCACCAGAGCTCGTCCTGATAGCGATCCTGATCGTGGGTCAGCAGGTTGATGCGCGAGGCCGGGACTTCGCCAGGCTTCTCGCTCCATTTCCAGGCCGGCCGCGCGGGATCGCCGAACCGCTTCATCGCCCCGGCGATGCGATGCATCCAGCCGACAGGCAGCACGCTGCCGTAGAATCCGAGCATCGGCGCGGACAGCACCGCCGCGTCCGGATCGGTGCGCTGCTCGGCGATCGCGCGCAGCACCAGATGCCCGCCCATCGAATGCCCCATCAGCACATGCGGGCCGGGCGTCTCGGCCTTCCACCCGCGCCACAGGTGCGCCAGATCGTCGACCCAGCGCGAGAAGTCGTCGACGTGCCCGGTCACGGCGTCGCTGCCCAGCCGGCCGGAGCCGGCCTGTCCGCGCCAGTCGGACGCGGTCACGCGCCAGCCCGCGCGATGCCATTGCTCGAGCGCCTCGAGATATTTCTCGTAGCTGTCGCCCCGGCCGGGAAGAAACAGGATCGAACCGCGCGGCGTGGGCGAAGGGAGCGGCCAGTCGATCCTGCGGATCGCGTGCTGGTCGGGCGCCATCCAGCGGCCCTCGATGGCATGCGCCGGGATCGCGCGCCGGTCGATCGCCTCGCGCTTCACCTCGCCTTGGTCCGCTGGGGCCTGATCCGCTTGGCTAATTCCGCCCTCCTGCGGGTGGTTACTATTTGGTAAGTGATACCCTGTAGCACCGGCACCGGGGACCATCGGGGGTATCGATGCCGGACGGCTATTTCCACTACGGGCTGCTCGTAGCCTTGGCAATCGCGCTGGTTATCGCCGCGTTTACCGATCTTCGCCGGCGCCAGATCGACAACTGGCTCAACGCCGCGATCGCGCTCGGCGCGCCGCTGTTCTGGTGGGCGAGCGGGATATCGCTGTGGCCGGGAGTCGCGATCCAGCTCGGCGTTGCGCTCGCCGCTTTTGCGGTGCTCGCCGGGCTCTTCGCCCTGCGCGCCATGGGCGGCGGCGACGTCAAGCTGCTGACCGCGCTGGCGCTGTGGATCGAGCCGGGCCTGTTCCTGCAATTGCTGATCGTGATGGCGCTCGCGGGCGGTGTGCTGACGATCGTGCTCGGCGCGTGGCACGTCATGCGCCGTCAACGCGACAAACTCGCGGTGCCTTACGGGGTCGCGATCTCGACCGGCGGGCTGTGGGTGCTGGCGACCCATTACCTCCCAGCCTCCGGAATCGCGGGGGTTTCGGGGTGAACCCGATTTTAACCAGTCCACACTTAGGGACGGAAACCACATTCGCTCGCGCTTCCCGCGGGCAACACGAGGGGGCTTGATAAGCCATGGACAGGAAGAAGCTGGTACTGCTGCTGGGGGCGCTGGTCATCGCGATCGGCACCGCTCTTGCGGCCCGCAGCATGTTTGCCGGGGCGTCCGCCCCTCAGGCCGAGGCCGCGCCGCCGGTGCCGCAAGGCCCCGAGGTCCTCGTGGCGCAGCGCGCGCTGCCGGCCGGCACGATCATCACAGCCGACGCGATCGGCTTCCAGATGTGGCCCGAAGAGCTTGTCCAGGACGCCTATTTCCTCGACGGGGAAGCGGATATCACCAAGCTGCTCGGCACCGTGGTGCGCCATCCGGTCACGGCTGGCGAACCGGTGACCCAGGGCTCGCTCGTCAGCCCCGGCGACAGCGGCTTTCTCGCCGCCGCGCTCGGCCCCGGCATGCGCGCGGTCACCGTGCCCGTCTCGGCCAAGACCGGCGTCGCGGGTTTCGTGTTCCCGGGCGACCGGGTCGACCTCGTGCTCACCCAGACCGTCAAGGGCGATGGTGGCCAGTCGCTCAAGGCGTCGGAGACGATCCTGCGCAACCTGCGCGTGCTCGCCACCGACCAGTCGACCACGCAGGAGAAGGTCGAAGGCAAGACCGTCGTTCGCGCCTTCCGTACGGTCACGATCGAAGTGACCCCCAAGATCGCGGAGAAGGTCGCGGTGGCGCAGACCATCGGCACGCTCAGCCTCTCGCTGCGCTCGATCGCGGACAACCAGTCCGAGCTCGACCGCGCGATTGCGATGGGCGACATCAAGATCCCCGACGACGCCACGCCCGAGGAGGAGGAGAAGCTACTCCGCCAGGCGATGGCGCGTCCGATCGACAAGGGCACGACTTACGTCACCGGCGGCGATGTCTCGCGCTTCCAGCGCTCGTCGATGCCGCCCACGGGGCCGACCGAGATTTCGCCGCCCTCGATGGGCGCGCCCAGCGCCGTCGTGCGCGGCGATACGGCGACGCCCGCCCGCACCGGTCCGACCGTCCGCGTGACCCGCGGCAAGTCCACCGAAGAAGTACCGGTCGGGAAGAACTGACATGCGCACCAATCACGCGTTTTCCGCCTGCCGCGCGAGCGGCACGCAATCGAGGGGCAAGACCATGAAACGCCGCCTTATCGCCACCGCGCTGCTTGCCGGCGTCGCCCTGGCCCCGGTGTCGGGCATCCCGGCCAACGTCGCGAACGCCCAGACCGTTTCGACCCCGGCGCAAAGCATCGTCCTCTCGATCGGACGCGGGGAACTGATCACCGTGCCCGGAACGATGGCCGACGTGTTCGTCGCCAACGAGACGATCGCGGACGTCCAGGTCAAATCGCAGCGCCAGCTCTACGTGTTCGGCAAGTCCGGCGGCGAGACCACGGTTTACGCCAGCAATGCGGCCGGCGACGTTATCTGGTCGGCCAACGTGCGGGTCGGATCGAACCTCGACAGCATCCCGCAGATGCTCACCCTCGCAATGCCCGAGGCGGACATCGCGGTCGCCACTATGGGCACCAACACGGTGCTGCTCACCGGCACCGTCGCCGCGCCCGAAGACGCCGCCGAGGCCGAACGCCTCGTCCAGGCCTTCGTCGGCGAGGAAATGAACGTCATCAGCCGGCTCAAGATGGCGACCCCGCTGCAGGTCAACCTGCAGGTGCGCTTCGCCGAAGTGAGCCGCTCTCTGGTCCGCGCGATCGGCACCAACCTCGCCAGCTTCGACGGCACCGGCGGGTTCAAGTTCGGCGTCACCACCGGCCGCTCGCCGTTCCCGCAATATGCTCCCGGCGGGGGCGCCTTCACCGGCGTGTCCGAAGCGACCGAGGGCACGAGCGTCGTCACCGGCATCGAGGGCGGCACGACCATCGCCGGTCTCGGCCGCTTCCTCGGGCTCGACCTCGCCGGCGCGCTCGATCTCGCCGAACGCAACGGCCTGCTGACCACGCTGGCGCAGCCCAACCTGACCGCACTTTCGGGCGAAACCGCGGAGTTTCTGGCCGGCGGCGAATTCCCGATCCCGATCAGTCAGGGCCTCGGCACCACCGCAATCGAATATCGCAAGTTCGGCGTCAGCCTGGCTTATACCCCGACCGTGCTCGCCAACGGCCGCATCTCGATCCGTGTGCGGCCCGAAGTGTCCGAACTGTCGAGCCAGGGGGCGGTGACGCTCGGCGGCTTCCAGGTTCCGGCGCTTACCGTCCGCCGCGCCGAAACGACCGTCGAACTCGGCTCGGGCCAGAGCTTCATGATCGCCGGCCTGATGAGCAACAGCGCGCAGAGCACGATCGACAAGGCGCCCGGCGTGGGCGACATTCCGATCCTCGGCAACCTGTTCCGCTCGCGTCAGTTCCGCAAGGGCGAGACCGAACTGGTGATCGTGGTCACGCCGTATCTGGTGAACCCGGTCGACGCGAACGACATCAAGCTTCCGACCGATGGCTTCCACGCCGCGAGCGAGCTCGAAAGCCTGCTCGGTTATCAGGACAATGCCGGCGTCAGCGGCCAGCAGCGGCCGGTGCCGACCGCGGTCGACCGCGACGCGCCTCAGCCCGAGGTGTCGCAGGTCGACACGCAGGCGATCCTGCCCGGATCGTCCGACCCGTCCGAGCGCCGCGCCGAAGCGGCCGCCCCCGGCTTCAGCCTGAAGTGAGAAAGGTGATCACGATGCCCAAGGCAATCCCCATAGCGACCCGGCGCAACCTTGCCGGCGCCGCCGCCCTCTCGCTCGGTCTGGCGCTCGCGGCCTGCGGCGGCATGTCCGACAACCGCAGCCTCTATTCGTCGAAGCAGGCGGTGGTCGAACGGACCAACTATGTGCTCGACGTGCAGTCCGGCCCCGGCGGGCTGTCGTTCGCCGAGCGGCAGCGCCTCGCAGACTGGTTCGAGGCGATGGATCTGCGCTATGGCGACCGCGTCGCGATCGACGATCCGTCCGTGAGCGGCGCAACCCGCGAAGCGGTGGCGGAGCTCGCCGGACGCCACGGCATCCTCCTCAGCGAAGGCGCGCCGGTGACGGTCGGCTATGTCGAGCCGGGCAACGCCCGCGTCGTCATCACGCGCTCGAGCGCCCATGTGCCGGGCTGCCCGGACTGGTCGGCCAAGTCGGACATGAACTTCAACAACGCCACTTCTCCCGGCTACGGCTGCTCGGTCAACGGCAACATGGCCGCGATGGTCGCCAATCCGGAAGACCTCATCAGCGGGCAGAAGGGCACGGGCGAAACCGTAGTCATGACCTCGAGCAAGGCGATCAACAGCTATCGCGAACAGGCGCCGACCGGCGAAGACGGCGTGACGCAGGCCGCTACCGATAGTGGAGGGAACTGAACAATGAACGCCCCCTGGAAACCCAACGGCAATCGCGATCCCTTCGCCGCGTTCATCTGCGACGAAGCCGCGCTCGACGTCCTTCGTCCAGTCGTGATCGAAATGGGCTGGCAGCCCGAAAAGTGCGCCAAGGGCGGTTTGCGCAACGCGGTGCAGTCGCTTTCGGTCGCCGCCAGTCCCAATATCCTGCTCGTCGATCTGTCGGAAAGCGGCGACCCGCTCAACGACATCAACGCGCTCGCCGAAGTGTGCGAGCCGGGCACGGTGGTGATCGCCGTCGGCCAGGTGAACGACGTGCGCCTCTATCGCGACCTGCTCGCCAGCGGCATTCACGACTATCTGCTCAAGCCCCTCTCGGCCGGGCAACTGCGCGACGCGTTTAACCACGCGCAGGCGGTGTTCGCCGCGCCGCGCACCAACGATCCCGAAGCGGCCAAGCGCCACATCTCCACCGCGGTCGTCGGAACGCGCGGCGGGGTGGGCGCATCGACGCTGGCGACCTCGCTCGCCTGGCTGTTCAGCGCCGACCACAAGATGCCCACCGCATTGCTCGATCTCGACGTGCATTTCGGCACGGGTGCGCTCGCGCTCGATCTCGAGCCGGGCCGCGGCCTGACGGATGCGATCGACAACCCGAGCCGAATCGACGGGCTGTTCATCGAGCGCGCGATGATCCGGGCGAACGACAACCTCGCGATCCTCTCGGCCGAAGCGCCGATCAATGCGCCGCTGATGACCGACGGCTCGGCCTTCGTGCAACTGGAGGAGGAGTTCCGCCAGGCGTTCGAGATGACCGTGATCGATCTGCCGCGCAATATGCTGATCAATTTCCCGCACCTTCTGACCGAAGTGAACGTCGTGGTCCTGGCGACCGAGATGACGCTCGCCTCGGCGCGCGACACGATCCGCATCCTTGCCTGGCTCAAGACGAATGCCGCCCACGCCCAGCCGCTGATCGTGGCGAACAAGGTGCAGACCGGCGTGTCCGAGATCAGCAAGGCCGATTTCGAGGCCTCGATCGAGCGTGCGATCGACTTCGTCGTGCCTTACGACGCGAAGACCGCCGCCAACGCCGCCAAGCTCGGTCAGACGTTCGCCGACGCCAACCGCGCGAGCAAGTCGTCCGCGGTGATCCGCCAACTCGCCGAACGGGTGATGGGCGCGAGCGACGAGGAAGCCGCCGACAGCGAGCCCGCGAAGAAATCGCTCCTCGGCAGCTTCGACATCAAATCGCTGCTGGCGAAGAAGGAAAAGAGGGTCGCGGCTCCGGCCGAATGACCGCGCGCGGCCGGAGAGCATCGGCTTCGCGGACGGATAGGAAGGGCGGGACAAGAGCATGAACATCATCCAGCTCCTGCTGGTCGGATGCGGACTGATGAGCCTGATGGTCCTCGGCTACATGCTGGTGGCCGGACCTTCGGCGGCGAAGGAAGGCCAGCGGCGCCTTCAGGCCATGCGCTATCGCCATTCGGAAAGCACCGACACCAAGGTCGAATCGCAGCTCAAGAAGGCGATCGCGGCGCGCAAACCGAAGATGTACAAAGTCGCCGGTTCGACCTCGCGAAGCGAAGCGCTGGCCGTCCGGCTCGACCGGACCGGCAAGAAGTGGACGATCAGCCAGTATTTCTACGCTTCGCTCGGGCTCGCCCTGGCGGTGGCGGTGATCATGTACCTGCGCAGCGGCGCAGCCCTGCTGTCGCTCGGTATCGGCCTGTTCGTCGGCGCCGGCGTGCCGCACATGGTGGTCAACTATTTTATCAAGAAGCGCACCAACGATTTCAACGCCAAGTTCCCCGACGCCATCGATCTCCTCGTGCGCGGCTTGCGCTCGGGTCTGCCGGTCACGGAAACGCTGCAAGTGGTGGCGCAGGAAGTTCCCGGCCCGGTGGGGCTGGAGTTCAAGGGCATCGTCGAGCGCATCCGCATCGGGCGGACAATGGAAGAATCGCTCCAGGAAACGGCGGACCGGCTGGGTATCCCGGAATTCAACTTCTTCTGCATCACGCTCGCGATCCAGCGGGAGACCGGCGGCAACCTGGCCGAGACGCTCGGCAACCTTTCCGACGTGCTGCGCAAGCGGGCGCAGATGAAACTCAAGATTCGGGCGATGAGCTCCGAATCGAAGGCCTCGGCCTACATCGTCGGCGCCCTGCCCTTCCTCGTGTTCGGCATGATCTGGTGGATCAACCCCGAATACGTCGGCGGCTTCTTCACCGAC
>CAMPIA010000025.1 GCA_946886175.1 uncultured Altererythrobacter sp. | reverse complement strand
CCCGCCACTGCGAGCCGCGACCCTTCGCACTGGGAGGTGCGGCACGATTACGAGCAGCGGCAGGCGATCCGGTTCGTCAAGCTGCGCCAGGCGCTTCGCCTGCGGAGCCGCCTGAGCGCGCTCGGAGCGGGCGAGGGCGAATATCTCGAGCGCCTCTCGTACATCTGCGGGGCGCAGCTCGTGGTCGTCAACCCGGCCGGCGAATTCTATCCCGACGCGACCGATACGGCCTATCACTACCTGCTCGAAACGCGCTGCGCCCAGCTCGCGGGCGCGCGCACGGCGTTCGTCAATCTCAGCTTCGAGATGAAGGACCGAACCCTGATCGCGCTGTCGGATCATGTATTCGCGCAATGCGACCTGGTGGAGTTCCGGGATACCGAAAGCGTCGATTATCATGCGGCACACGGCGGCCGCGCGACCCCGGTAGTGCTGCCCGACGGGGCCGCGATGAGCGCGATCGGGCCCCGCGACGGTGCGGCCGGCGGCGGCGGGCTCGCGCTCGCGATCAATGCGCTGCAGGTGCGCGCGCACGACCTGACCGAGCAATGGGACGACGTGGTCGACCGGCTGCGCGCGCGCGGCAAGGTGACGCTCACCAGCAACGAATGGTCGACCGATTTTCCTTTCTGGCAGAAGTACCTCGCGCTCGAAGGCGTCGAGTGTGAAGGGCGAACGCTTCCCTACGACGACTATGCGCGGTTCCTCGCCGGTTTCGACGTGGTGGTCAGCTCGCGCCTGCACACCTGCGTCCTCGGCATGGTGGCCGGCGCGCCGATCGTCCCGGTCGAGACCGGCACCTTCAAGCTCACCGGCTTCTTCAACATGATCGGCATGGAAGGCGAGCCGGTGCAGACGGACATGCCGGGCTGGCAGGATCGCCTGCTGGACCGGATCGACGCGGTCTCCGCCGACCGGAGCGCGCGCGTGGCGTTGCAGGATCAGCGCCTCGCAGCCGCACGCGAACGCTTCGAAGCGGTCCTCGGCGAAGCGTTCGGCAGCGAATTGCTCGAGCGCCGCCCCGCCTGATCGGGCGCGCGGCGTAAGGTCAGATCGCGGGGGGGATCCGGCGGAAGACCGCGCAAGTGACCTTGAACGGCCTTGCGAGCCAAGTCAGCCGGTGGAGCTGCGCGAGCGCGATCGACGGCCGCCAGACCCGCAGAATGCGCGCGACCGCCCTGGGCAGGTAAAGCAGGGCGTGCATCGTGCCCTTGCCCAGCTCCTCCCGCATCACAGTGCCGTCGCTCAGGATCTCGCCGGCCACAAGGCGCAGGCCGGGGAAGTCGCGGGCCAGAGCCTCGACATCGGGCCGATAGAGCGTGTCGATCGGATCGGGATGGTAAGGGTAGCTGTAGGGCACGGTGACGACCAGAACCCCCTCATCGCCGACGAGCTCGCGGCAGGCCTCGATCACCCCCGCGCGCGAGGAGAGGTGCTCGAGCAGGTTGGAGCAGATGGCCGAGCGGCAGCCGCGCGCCTTCACCTGCGCCAGGAACTCGGGATCGGTCAGGTCGCCGACCATGTCGACGCCCTCGTCCGGCTTCATGTCGATGTGGACCACCTCGAAACCCGCCGCGCGCAGCGGCGCGAAAAGAAGGCGCTCGATATGCGGCTTGTTGCCCGTGCGAAAGGCGTGCGTCGACGATCCGATATTCGCGATCGGCGAGCTCTCGCGCGGATCGGTTGCGAGGATCCGGTCGCGTATCCATTCAGCCTCTACGGGACGCATTGCCCAATCTCCCGATACGGCGAACCGCCGACGCGCGGCGCGCGGCCGCCCGCCAAGGTCACTCGCCGTGGTTGTAGCGGCGTATCATCGACAGCGGCAGCTTCTGGCTGAACGGCACCCGCTCGCCGTCCTCGGGATAGCCGATCGCCAGGCACATGATCGGGCGTTCCCACGGCGGCAGGTCCAGCACCTCGGCCATGCGCCGCTCGGTGTCGGCCAGGTCGGGGAAATTGACGCAGCAACTCGAAACACCCTGCACCTCGAGTGCATTGATCAGCGCCATTGCCGACAGGCACCCGTCGATATAGGGCACATGGCGGTCGCGCTCGAACCGGAACGCGTCGAGCTTGCCGATGATGACCATGAAGCACGGGATCTGGTGCAGCCAGCCGGGCGTCCCCTTGGGCACCGCGCCGACCTTCTGCACCAGATCGTGCGCATCGAAGAATTCGAACCGGAACGGCTGCCGGTTGCACGCGGTGGGGGACTGGGCGGCGACGTCGACCGCGCGGTCGATCACGTCGCGCGGCACCGGCCGCCCGTCGAACCAGCGCACCGACCGCCGATGGGCGGCGAGGCTCTCGATCTGCTCGATCGTCGGCAGCCTGGGCTCAAGCGAGCGCACGAACGGTGCGCGATCGGCGGTCATCGGCACGTGATGTTCCGCGTCGGCGCGTTCGAACCGCGCGCGCGCCTCGGTAACGATGGGATGATCGGCGACGCGGTCGAAATAGGCGGTGAGGATGTCCTTCGACCATTCGAGGCTGGTCCGCAGCCCTTCGTCTCCCTGCCCGAGCTGGCCGAGGCAGGCGCGATAGGCGGTCACCGTCTCGCCGATCTTGTCGAGACCGAAGATCGGCCGCGGCGGCTTCATGATGAGCCCCTTTTCGAGCCGGTGCACGTTGCGCCGCAGCATGTAGAGGTTGCCGCGCCCGGCGAACACGTCGCGAATATGGCGCCCGCGAGCCGCGAGGACCGCGCGATGCTCGCGGTCGAACTCGCGCGAGAACAGCGTATAGTGGAGGCCGCTCAGCACGCCCGAGCGCGCGATGGCGGACAGATAGGCCGCGACCAGCAGGCTCCAGCGCCGGCCCCAGTCGGATTCGGCGAAGCGCATGCGCGCGCCGCGCAGCAGATCGTAGGCGTTCTCGGGCAGCATCGCGAACAGGATGCGCCGCAGGCCCCGGCGTCCGTAGGCGGTTCCGGTTTCCTCGACCGCGAGAAATTTGCGTTCCAGTTTCATCGGGATTCCCCGGATCGCCGGCGAAGGGGCGCCGGCCGATCGTATCTGCGGGCCGCATAGAAGACCCCGGCCGGAGGAGCAACGCCGAAGCGGGCGCCCGGTGCCGAGGCCCGTTGCCGGGCGGAACGAGCGCGCCTCGGCTTGGCGCTTGACCCTTGCCGAGCGGTGCCGGTAACGCAGCGCGGGCGATCACCGCGCAAGCCGCCAACGGACCCCGCATCCTTCATGAAATTCAGCATCTGCATCCCGAACTACAACTACGCCCGCTACATCGGCGAGACGATCGAGAGCGCGCGCGCGCAGCGGGCCGATGTGGAAATCCTGGTGTCCGACAACTGCAGCACCGACGACAGCGTGGCGGTGGTCGAGGCGTTCGACGATCCGCGGATCAAGCTGCGCGTGAATTCCTGGAACGTCGGCTTCGCGGGCAATCTCGATCGCGCCTGCGAGGGGGCGACCGGCGACCGAATGCTGCTGCTGTCGTCGGACGACCTTGCGCGCTCGGATGCGCTCTCGAGTTACGAGCGACTGGCGGCGGCCCTGGGCGAAGCAGCCGATTATGCGATCTTCGGGGCGGCCCAGATCGTCATCGACGGCGACGGGAAGCCCACCGGCGAGACGCGGAGGGACATGCGGCTGTGGGGCGGCTGCGTGCACGATGCGGCCTTGTCGGAAGCGGTGGGGGCGCCGGTATATCGCATTTCCGCCGAAGAGTTGCTGCGCAAGTCGCTGCTCGATCTGCGCACTCCCTTGCCGTTTGCATCGACGTGTTACTCGCGCGAGTTGTACCTCCGCGTCGAAGGCTACGCAGGCTGGCCTCTCTACAACCCCGACAAAGTGTTCCTGTGGAAACTGCTGACGCTGGCGCGGGAGGTTTTCTTCATCGACAAGCCCCTGTTCGAATATCGCTTTCATCAGAACAACCAGGCCGCGCAGGAGAGCCAGTCGGGCGCGCTCAAGCATCTGACCGATCAGTACCGGGCGACATTCGACATAGCGCCCGAGACGCTCGCGCGCGCTTCGCTCGAGAAAGCCGATCTGGCCAGGGCGTTCGTCGAGCAGGACATCGCGCTTCGAGGGTTGAAGATGGTCGCGGAAGGCAGCAGGTCGCTCGCCCGCCGCACGCTCGATTTCGGCCGTGCGGCCTATCCCGATCTGGTGCGCAAATCGCGCAAGGCCAGGGCGCTCAAGGCCCTGCTTGCAATGGGTCCTCTCGGGACCGTCATGGCGAGGAACGCGTACGACCGCGCGCTGGCGCGCCATCGCGCCGGTGCCGCCGGCGACGGGCGGTAGCCCGCCGGATTGGTTGCATCGATCCGGCCAAGTCTCTACCGAAACACCGTTTTTCCGCATTCACATGTTAGGTATTAGCTGATGGCCAGAATTCTGATCACCGGTGCCGCCGGATTTATCGGCTCGCAGCTCGGCAAGGCATTGGCCGATCGGGGCGACGAGGTGATCCTGGTCGATAACCTGCGCTATGGCCACCTCGACAATCTGATATTCGATGGCCAGACCTTCGGGCGCTTCCATTGCGTCGATATCCGCGATCCCCGATTTGCTCCGCTGTGCGAAGGGGTCGATACCCTGATCCATCTCGCGGGCATCTCCGCACTGCCGGTCTGCCAGGAAGACCCTTGCGAAGCGTATAGTTGCAACGTCGCGGGCGTCGGCTCGGTGCTCGAGGCCGCGCGCCAGCACAACGTGGGCCGTGTGATTTTCGCATCGACCTCCGCCACCTATGAAATGACCGAGGGCGAGAGACTGTCGGAGGACATGCCGATTGCGCCCAACCTCGTCTATGCCATGACCAAGGCGGCGGCCGAGAAGCTGTGCGACGGGTTCGCCTACAACTACGGCATGGACATTCTCAGCTGCCGGTTCTTCAATGTGTACGGTCCGCATCAGGACATCCTGCGGACCAGCCCCCCGTTCACCTCCTATGTGGCGCGCGAAGTGGCGCTTGATCGGCGGCCGCGGCTGTTCAACCGCACCGATTCACGGCGCGACTATGTGCATAGCAGCGACCTGATCCGCCTGTTGACATTGATGATCGATTCGGACGGGCATTTCTCGGGCGACCGCTTCAACATCTGTTCGGGCAAGGGCCATTCGGTGCCCGAGTTGTTCGAAATGTTCCGCCAGGTCAGCGGCAAGGATGTCGAGCCGGAATGGGCGGACCCCCAGGCTTTCTGGGAAAAGTATCCGGCACTCTACGCGAGCGAATATCCGCTCCACAGCGAACGCATCGCCAAGGAAGTTCACAAGAATTCCGTCGGCGATCCCACGAAGACCCAGGCCCGCTTCGACTGGGAGCCGCGAATGGACATCCGCGAAGGCATCGAAACGGTCTATCGCGACGCGCAACGACGCTTCGGTTGCGCTTGAACGCCGGCGCCTCGACAGGCGTCAGTTATGCCCGTCGAGCTTTTCCCGAAGGTTCGGATCGTCGGGCGACAGTTCGAGAGAACGCGAGGTGCTGAACGGTAGCGTCGCATCGGGAGCGGTGACCAGGTTCCACTGCGCCACGCCGCATTCCATGATGAGATTTCCCGCCGGGAGGTCGAGCCGCGCGATCGCGCTGGCGGTCGCCTCCTGAAGCTCGGCCGGCCGGATGGACAGGTACATTATCGCGTGTCCGGCCTCTCCCAACTGGCGAACGGCCGCTACCGCGCGTTCGTTCGGCTCGGCGTTCTCGAACGCGGGTGAGAAATGCGCCGATCCGCGTTCGAACAAAAAGCCGTCGACCGCGACGAAGAACAGCCTGCGCTCCTGCAACTTCTCGCGCCATTCGTGGACGGTGCCCCAGTCCTCGTAGTTCTGAACGCGGCGGACTTTGAAGATTTCCCCCCGCAGCGCCATGTTCGCGATGATCTCGGAGATGTAGAGCTCTCCGGCGGTAACCGTGGGCGCCTGCGACAGCTCGTCGAACGTGTCCAGAAACTTGCCGGGATCGGTGAAGAAGTATCCGCCGACGCTGAAAAGATCCGAAATCACGCGCTTCTCGCGTATCGCCAGGATGATGTCTTCCTGGTCGACCCGGCAGTAGCTCTTGTTGCGGGGGTTGATCTGATCGAAATCGTTCAGCGAGGCGACCGACACGTAGTTATAGGTCGCGCCTGGCCGATCGAGGGTGAAATGGTTGTCCGAATCCTTGACCAGGAACGGCTCGTCCAGACCGGTCTCCCGCAGCGTCAAAGCCACGGTTTCGGACTGGCTCTGGGTCTGTTCGTCGAGAACGACGATTTCGATCGATCGCCCGAACGCCTTGCGGATGCCCGCGCAGGCATCGAACTTGTCGTCGTGCTCCCGCATGACCGTCACGATGATATCGTCGGGCGGGGTGTCCAGCCCTTGCACGGCGCGAACCACCATCGGCACGCCATCGTGGTCGGGCAGCATCCATTTGGGCGGCATGTTCGGATAGCGGGAAGAGCGCCCGCCGCACGGAATAATGATCTTCATCGTTCGGTCTCCAGGGCCGCTTCGCATGCGACGATGAACGTTTCGACGCGCTGCAGAACGAATGCCCGGTCTGTTTCGGTCCGCGAATATGGAAGGATGCGGGCGAAGGTCAACGACAGCAGCAGGTGGTGAAAGGCGGGATAGCGCGCATCCATCGCCTGCGCCGTCCGGAACAGCCGTTGCCGCAGTTCCCAACTGATTCCCAACGAAAGTTTTCGCCCGCGGTGCTGAAACCAGCGCCCCTCGCAGTCCTGGAACAATTTGGACAGATCGATCCAGTAATGATCGAAGGGGCTGTCGATCGTATCGATCAGCCACAGCTTGTCCTGCCGGTCCACGATCAGGTTTTCCAGCGTCAGATCGCCGTGGACCGCGGTCTTCGGCAGCGTGTGCGGCATGCTGCTGGCCGCGAAGTTCAGCCGCGCGAGAAGATGGCGGTATTCGCCTGCGGTCTTCCGGTCGATGTCGAGCAGCTTGTCGGCGATCGCGCTGCGAATATCGATCGGCGATGCCTGATCGGCGGTAGAGGCGAAGCGGCCGACAAGGCCGCTGAGCTGGTCGGCGAAGGCGGCGAATTCGATATGGCTTGCATCCGACAGGTATCGGATGCCGTCGCGCCCCGGCACGAACGCCATGTCGAACCAGAAGCAGCCTTCCGCCTCGCCGGTCCGCAGCACATCGGGCATTCTGGCGACGCCCTCCAGGATCGCGCCGAGTTCGATCTGCCGCTCGGCTTGCCGCGCCAGCTTCTTGCTGTCTGCCGGGGCTTTGGCGGCCTTGCGGACATAGAGCTGGCCGCGCGCGTCCCGCAGGAGCGCGATCAGGGCGCCCGAAAAGCCCGACAACGGCACGACCTCGCGCTCGCCTGCGAACGCCGGGTGATCATCCATGCGATCGGGCCCGAGCCACGGCGGAAACGTCGATCACCGTCATGCCGGCTGCCGTGGCCGAGGCCACGCCGTCCGCATGATCTTCGAATGCGAGGCAATCTTCCGGCGCGATTCCCAGCAGCTCGGCAGCCTTGCGATAGGGCTCCGGGTGCGGCTTGCCGTTGTCGACGTCGTCCCCCGACACGATCAACTCGACGCGGTCGGCCAGCCCCAGCGATTCGATGATCTCGATCGCACCGGCGCGATTGCCCGAGGTCACGACTGCGATGCGAATATCCGATGGCGCGGCCTTCACCAGCGCGGCCAGTTCGAGCGGCGCGATTCCCCCTGCGGCGACGAAGCTGCTGAAGAGATCCTTCTTGCGCCGGTGAATCTGCTGCCAGGTCGGGGTTTCGACAGATACCCCCGCCGCTGCGGCGAAGCCGGAGATCGTTTCTCGCGCGGGACCTCCCGCCAGCGCCACGAAGTCCTCGAGCGACAAGGCGCCCCCCAGATCGGCGAACACCGAAGCGTAGGCCCGGTGGTGAAGCGACATGGTCTCGGCGAGCGTTCCGTCCAGGTCGCACAGCCAGGCGCGGTAAACCCCGGCCGCCGCAATTCTTTCTTCGATGCTCATCGCGAACCGCTGTTAGAGACTACCGTGGGCGCGCTCAAGAACCTCGCGACCTCGTCGCGTCCTTGCCATGGCGGCGCCGATCCTCGATAGCGCGCGCCTGCATCGAGCCCTCGGAAGAACGCCATGCCATATTTCGGCCGCCCGACCGTGCGCCGCCGCTCCCACTATCGGAAAGGCGCGCGATGACCGCCACGATCGTCCTTGCGATTCCGGAACTCGACGCCGGCGGGCCGGACCGCGTCATTTACGAGTTGCTGACCGGCCTCGACCGAACGCGTTTCGCGCCGGTCCTGGTCACCTCGGCACGCGGCGGGCGTTATTTCGAGGCATTGCCGGGCGACGTTCGGGTGGTCGTGATCGACGGCGGGCGCTATCCGGTTCGTTCGTTTGCCCGAGCGATCGACCGGATCGCGCCCGACCTTGTCTTCACCACCCTGCGGATGAACGTCACCGCGCTGGCGGCGCGCACGATACAGCGGCGCAAGCCGCCGGTGATAGCCCGCCAGGCAAACGCGATCGCAGCCGATTTCGCGATTCTCAGGCAGACCTCGCTGATCAAGCATCGGCTGGCGCAGGTCGTCATTCTCGCGCTCATGCGCCGCGCCGACGCGGTGGTCGCGCAATCGGACGACATGGCGCGCGAATTGCGGGGCGAACTGCGGCCCCACCAGGAGATCGCGGTCATCGGCAATCCGCTGTCGCTCGACGAGCTACAGCGGGCGCTGGCCGAACAGCAGGCGATCGCGAGCAATCCCGGGCGTGGCCGCCCCGCCGTCGTCGCCGTCGGCCGCCTTGCCCGGCAGAAAGGGTTCGACCTCCTGCTGCCAGCATTCGCGGCGTTTCGCGCGCGGCATCCGGACGCCGCGCTGACGATCCTCGGCGAAGGTCCCGAACGCGAAGCGCTCGAACGGCAGACGGCCGCGCTTGGCCTTTCCGAAAGCGTTGGCATCCCCGGCCGCAGCGATGCCGTGCTGGCCGAAATCGAGCGCGCCGACCTGTTCGTATCCTCGTCGCGCTACGAGGGCTTCAGCAACGCCATGCTCGAAGCCATGGCGCTTGCGGTGCCGGTGGTGGCGACCGATTGCCCCGGCGCGACGCGCGACCTGATCGAGGACGGCGAAACGGGATTCCTCGCCCCCGCGGTCGATGCCGATGCGATCGGTGCGGCCATGCTTCGCGCCATGGAGAGCGATCGCGCGGCGATCGGTCGGCACGGACGCGACCATGTCGTGAAGAATTTCGAGAAGACTGCGATCGTGCGCAAGTACGAGGATCTGTTCCTGCGCTGGATCGGTCGGGAACTCTAAAGGCCAGCGTCGACCCGCTCCTCGAGCTCGATCGCGAACCGCGCGGCGACTACGAGCGCGGCCCGGAATAGGCGGCCGAGCCCGGCAGCGATTGCCCGGTTTGCGGCGCCGATGGAGTGCCGCCGGCGCCTTTCAGCGCGTCGCGTCGCACGGCGGCCAGCGGCACCAGCGAAAGCGAGAACAGAAGCCAGAAGATCGTGAATCGCGAGCCGTTGTGCGTCAGCCCGTAAAGCATCGACGGGCCGGCGATGCACGCGAGCCCGATGAACCCATACGTCCGCCAGAGCGACTTGAACCAGACCACCATCAGCGCGATCAGCAAGCCGAGCCCGACGAGCCCATAGTTGCTCAGGATCGAGAAGAAGGTCGAGTGCACTTCGTGACCGATCAGGCGGATAACATTCCCCGTTCCCAGACCGAGGAACGTCTGGACCGCATTTCCCTGGAGGAAGGCGAAGTATCCGCGGCTTGCGAGATTGCTGTCGTTTTCGGTCGCGAGCCCCTCGAGACGCTGCATGAACAGGTACTTGTCGAGATAGCCTGCCTCGTAGGCAACCAGAAGCATGATCGCCGCGCCAACGGCGGCCAGGACCCATGCGAAGACGAAGTTGCGCGAAAAGCGGGGCTTGGAAGCGATGAAAATGACCCCGAAGGTCGCGACCATCGCGGCTTTCGAAAGCGATGCGATCGCGAGGAACACGGCAGCGGCGTACAGCGCGATCGTCAATGGATTGCGATAGGCGCCGCGCAGCCGCAGGAGGTAGGTCAACGAGAGCAGACAGACCGAGAAATAGCCGAGCTGGTTGGGATTGTTGAACGCGCCGGTGGAACGGACCATGTCGCCCGAGGTCTGCAGTTCGACCCCGTTGAGCATGACCGTCGCGATCGCGACCGCCGTGGCGATTACCAGCCCGTGCGCGACCGCCCGGTCGCCATACCGCGCGCAGTAGGCGTAAATCGCGCAGGGAATGATGAAGTTGTAGATCAGGAATACGGCGTTGATGAGGGTCTCGGGTTTGGCCCCCGCGGCGACGTATATCAGTTCGACCAGTGTTCCGTAGACGGCCAGCAGGAGCAGCAGGAAGCTCCAGCGATCGAGCCGGATGTTCGTGGTGAGCCAGACCGATCCGGCGAACAGCGCCAGCGCGATATGTGTGGGCTGTGCCGAGCCCGACGAAAAAATGTAGATCGGCAGCAGTGCGACGCCGAGAAACAGGAGAACGGCTTGGAATGATCCGGGCTTGCTCATGCTCTGGACTCTCGGCGGCGGGGGCTTCCCCCTAAGCGGACGACCGCCGGACGGCAATGGCCGCGTCGGGGCCGGCCTTCCGCGCCGCCGATCAGATGCCCAGCAAATCCAGCAGCGCCGCGTTCACGCGTTCGACCGCATATTTGCCCCTCGCGATCCGCAGGCTTTCGGCGCCCATCGCCTCGCGCAGCGCGCTGTCGGCGCCGAGCGTCTCCATCGCCGCCGCCAGCGCTTTGGCGTCTCCGACCGGAACGATACGGCCGTTGACCCCGTCGCGCACGGTTTCGCGGCATCCGGGGGCGTCGGTGGTCACGATCGGCCGGCCCATCGCCATCGCCTCGAGCACGCTGCGCGGTGTCCCTTCGCGGTACGACGGGAGCACGAAGACGCTGGCTTGCCGGATCGCAGGGCGCACGTCGTCATGCCGGCCGAGGAACTCGACGCCCGCCGCCTCGATCTCGGCCAGCTCCGCGGCGGAAATCGCGTCCGGTCCGTCGTCGAGAAAGCCGACGAGGCGAAAGCTCCATTCCCGATGCCTGGCGCGCAGACAGGCGGCGGCGCGGGCATATTCGCGCACCCCCTTCGCGCCCAGCAGTCGCGCGATCAGCAGGAAGTGCGCCCCGGGCGGCAATGGCGCGGGGGCATAGTGCTCCGTGTCGACCCCCGAACCATCGACGATGCCGGCCTTGTCCGGATCGGCGAGGCAGCCGGCGGCCACGAAATCGGCCAGGTCGTCCGGATTCTGGAACACCACGCGCGCGTTCGCCGCGGTGGCCATTCGATAGAGGCCCTGCGACAGCCGCGTGAGCAGGCGCCGGGAAAGTTTCGCGGACGGGGCGAAGGCATAGCCGAGCCCGGTGACCATCGACGCGCTGCGGATCGAAAGCGATCGCGCGGCAAGAGAGCCCCAGATGTTCGGCTTGATCGTGTAGCCGAGCACGAAATCGGGCCGAACGCGCTGCATCAGGCGGCGCAGCGCCAGGAAATAGGCCAGGTCTGCGCCGACCGAAAAGCCGGTGCGGCTGAGCGCAATCTCGTGCACCACGGCGCCGTATCGTTCGAGTTCCGTGCGGACGGCCGCGCCGATTTCGGGCGAGGTCACATGCACTTCGTCGCCGCGGTCGCACAGCATGCGGATGAGCGGCCC
>CAMPIA010000024.1 GCA_946886175.1 uncultured Altererythrobacter sp. | reverse complement strand
TACGAGGAAGGCGGCGTGCTGACCGAGGCGGTGCGGCGGCGGCCCTACCAGGTCGTGCTGTTCGACGAGGTCGAGAAGGCGCACTCCGACGTGTTCAACGTGCTGTTGCAAGTGCTCGACGATGGCAGGCTTACGGATGGACAGGGGCGCGTGGTCGATTTCTCGAACACGCTGATCATCCTCACCAGCAATCTCGGCAGCCAGTTCCTCACCCAGATCGAGGATGGGCAGGGCGTCGAGAGCGTCGAGCCGCAGGTGATGGACGTGGTGCGCGGGCACTTCCGCCCCGAGTTCCTCAACCGGCTCGACGAGATCATCCTCTTCCACCGGCTGGCGCAGGAGCACATGGCGCCGATCGTCGATATCCAGGTCGCGCGGGTGCAGCAGCTGCTCAAGGACCGCAAGATCGAACTCGACCTGACCGACGCCGCTCGCCGCTGGCTCGGCCGGGTGGGCTACGACCCGGTGTATGGCGCACGGCCGCTCAAGCGCGCGGTCCAGCGCTATGTGCAGGATCCGCTGGCGGACAAGTTGCTTGCAGGCGAAGTGCCCGACGGCAGCACGGTCAAGGTCGACGAGGGCGACGGCGAGTTGAAGTTCGCGATCGCCTGAGCTGGCGATAGCTATAGAGCGGTGGGGGCGGCGCTGGCGGCGACGATCGCCGCCACCGCTTCGCGTTCGACCGGCGTGAGCTCGGGCCGCCACAGATCGCCGATCAGCACCACGCGCAGCTGATCGCTGTCGTTCCAAGCCTCGTGTTCGATCGTGTCGTCGAACACGAAGGCCTCGCCCGGAACCCACTCGCGCGTTTCGCCGCCCACCCGAAATCCGCAGTGCGGCGGCACGATCAGCGGCAGATGCAGCACCAGCCGCGCGTTCGACACCCCGTGGTGCGGCGGTATCCGGGTTCGCGGCGCAAGCAGCGAGAACATGAGGTTGGGCGATCGGCCCGCGATCTGGGGCTGGCCGATGCGGTCGAACAGCGCGAGCGTGCGCGGGCAATGGCGCGCGTTGGTCTCGATCCGCTCGCCGTATGCGATCAGGTGGACCGCGGTCCAGTCCCGCGAACTGCTCAGCGCCGCCATCTGGCCCGGCACCTCGTCGCTATCCTGGACGTAGGGCACGAGCTCGCCCTTTTCCGACGCGATCAGCGCCTCGAATTCGGCGCGGATATCGCCCGCGGCGGCCTCGAGCCCGGCGAGAAAGGGGAAGGTTTCGCGCGCGAAGAACTCGTGCTCGGCAAGCCCGGGGAAATGGAAATGGGTGGGCTCCTGATGCCAGGCCCGGGTCTTGCGCAAGGCGTTCGCCTGAAAGCGCTCGATCCGCTTGCGCTCGGCCGGATCGGCGCGATCGAGCGCCGCGCCGGCGGCCTGGTCGTAAACCGCTTCGCGCCGGGCGATGTAGGCGTCGTGGAGCTTGCGCGCGCGGGCGAGCTGCTCGCGCACCGCGGGCGGCAGGCGGTCGCCCGGCGGAGCGTGAAACAGGACCGCGCCATAGAGTTCGCCGGCCGCGTCGCGCTCGCCCGACTGCTCGAGCAGGGTCGCCTTCATCAGCAGCGGCAGGAACGCCAGCGGATCGAGCCGCAGCGCGCCCGACACGGCCTCGAGCGCGCCCGGCACGTCGCCCAGAGCGCGGCGGATCGAGGCCAGCTTGAACCAGGCATCGCCGCGTTCGGGCGCATCGCTCACCAGACCCGCGAGCAACCGCTCCGCCGCCACGAAGTCGCGCGCGGCGGCGGCACGATCGGCCTGGGCTTCGCGGGGATCGATGCTGCTCACGCAAGCGCTGTTATCAGGCGGCTCCTCGAGGGGGAAGCCGGGTCCGACGTTCCCCCGCACCATGGATTGCGCGCCGGAATGCCGACGGCGGGCTTGCGCCGCGTCACCACCCCTATTGTTCGTGGGATCCCGCAGCCCAAGGATCGTAGCGACGCTCTCGTATCCACCGTGTCGCCACCCATTTCTGGCCGCTCAAAATCGGCAGACCCGCGTGACGCGAAAGTATGAGGGTCGACCCGTCCTCCTCCAGCCCGTCGAATACGAGCGCGTCACCCGCCTTCGGCTGGACCACGACGCCCAGTTCCGGAAAATCGGTTTCGCCGCCGCTATAGCTGTCGTTGAGATACATGAGCACGGTCTTGATGCGATTGTTGCCGGCTGACGGAATTGCGTCGAAGTGCGGCCTGTATTCTTGCCCCGGGCCGTAGCGCAGGATCGAGATGGGCTCTCCTTGCGCAAAATCGGTTTCGGTCGCTTTCGCGATACGGCGACAGATCGCCTGCACGATCAGATCTTCTTGCGCCGGTCCGATTACGGTTCCTTCCGAGGACCTGATCGGGTTGGCGATTTGTCGACCGGTGGCGGGATCGAAAACGGTCGATGGCCGCAGAGACCTGACCGATATGTTGGCGAGATGCTGGCATTCGGCAGATGAAAGAAATGCGGGATAGCGGATCATCCGCACGCGCTTATCGATCACAGTGCCGGCGATCGGTTGCTGTGGGTGGCCATTGCTATCCAGATCGAGACGTTCGATCAGTGCCAGCTCGCGTCCGAGATAGTCGTAGTGTGGAGCATTCCTCTTCAGCAGATGAAGAGCGGCGCCCCAATCCGTCGCTCCGCCGCTGCCGTTCGCGGACAGGGCAATCTCGAGCAATATCGCCTCTTCATTCCCGCCCTCCGCAGCCTGGCCGAGAAACATCCGGGCTCGCGGCACATCGCGGGGGATCAGATCGCCGCGCAACAGCCAGAGGCCCAGCTCCGCGGAAGCATCCAGGTTACCTGCCGCGCCGGCCTGCTCGAGCAAGGCGGCCGCATCCGCCGCCTTGCCTTCGCTCGCCTTCGCGTTTGCCAACTGAACAATATCGGTTGCCACGTGGATTGAACTCAAAAAGAGAGGGGCGAAGGTTGCCCTTCGCCCCTCCGAATTATCGCATAAGCGAGACTTTTAGAAGTTCGCGCGGAAACCGGCGTAGTAGCGACGGCCCCACACGTCGTAGATCGCGCTGGTCCCCAGACCACCGAGGCCGAACGGCGGCTTCTTGTCGAGCACGTTGTCGATGCCGGCGTAGAATTCGAACGGCCGATCACCGTCCACGCCGCCTACCTGCCAGGCCACCCGGATGTCGTGGTAGAGCACTTCCGGATACTCTTCGAACGGGAAGGCGTCGGCATTCTGCGGATCGTCTCCGTTGAGAGGGAAGAACGTCTCGTAGGAGGCCGTCAGCATCGGGCCGATGTAATGCGCGCCGTAGCCGATCGTGAGCTCGTCGAACGTCAGGTCGAGATCGAAGACGAATTCGTCGACGGGATCACCCATTTCCGAAAGGATGCGATCTTCGAAGTCCGGATTGGTCGGATCCTGGAAATTGCTCGTCTTCAGCACGTGGGTGTAGAAGAGGCGCGTATTCAGGAACGTCTTCTCTGCAAGCTCGGTGCGATACGACACGTCGAAATCGATGCCGCGGCGCTGGCGCTTGGCGAAGTTCAGCGGGGTCTGCTCGAGCGACTGGACGAGGATCTCGCCCGGAGCTTCACTGTTGGGACCGCGACCGGGGCCCTGGAAACGCTCGAAGAGAGCGCAGAACTGATTGTCCAGGGAAGGCAGATCGTAGCACGAGTTCACGATGGCCTGGGCGCTCGGCGAAGCGACCACGCTATCGACCGTGATGTCGTAGTAGTCCGCCGTGATCGCGAGACCCGGGACCCAGCGCGGCTGGAAAACCACGCCGAGCGTGAGCGAGTCCGAGGTTTCTTCGGTCAGGGCAGCATTGCCGCCGCTCAGAATCTCGAGCGAGTAGCTGCTATTGGCGATCTGCTGGTAAGCAGGATCGTTCAGATTGGCTCCCAGATCCGCCTGACAGTTGGCCTCACGGTTCGCCGATCCATTGCCGATATTGGTGCTGCCACAGGGATCGTCGAAGCCCGGCGCGAAGTTCTGGCTCAGCGGATCGGCCGTTTCCCGGTAGTTCGGCGCCCGGATGGCTCGGCCGTAGTTAGCGCGGAAGGTGATGTCCTGAACCGGCGAATACCGGCCGCCCACGTTGTAGGCCCAGACCGTGCCCGTAGCGCCCTTGTAATCGGACACGCGCGCGGCGCCGCTAAGCGTCAGTTCTTCGAAGAACGGGCGATCGGCGAGAATCGGAACGTTCAACTCGCCGAAGGCTTCCTTGACCTCGAACGGGTCCGGATCGAACGTCGCCAGCGCGTTCAGGAACGTCAGCCCCTGATTGATCTCGTCGTCCGCCTCGAAGAAGGCGTCTTCACGACGATATTCAGCGCCGACCGCCACACCGATCGGGCCGCCGGGAAGTTCGAAGAAGCCGCTCGTGTCACCCGAAACGAACGCGGTTACGTCGACCTGCTCCAGATAGCCTTCGTTGCCGGCGTCCGAGGTGATGTACTGCCGCGCCGCCGCGTTCCCTGCCGGGGAGTACCCGAAAGGATTGTACGGAACACAGGCCGCGATGTCGGCCGCAAGATTGGCGCTTCCGGCCGAGGCGGGGACATCCGGCGATGCGAACGCCGCGCTCGGATCGAACTGCGAGCGGCACTCGGTGGCGCCCGTGGCCGGATTGACGCCGGCGTCGAGCGCCAGCATCAGCCGCTGCACGTTGACGTTGCCCAGAATGTCGATTTCTTCTTCGGTCCGGCCGTAGTTGCCCGAAATCTCATACGACCAATTGTCGCTGATAGCGCCCCGGAAGCCCGCAACGACGCGGTAGGTCTGGCGGAGCGCGTCTTCGTCGCGAATGCCGAGATCGAGGAAGTTCTTCGCCATTGCGAAGCGGTAGGTGCCGGCGGCGATATCCGCCCGATCACCAGCCGTCAGCGGGCCGAACACGTTGATCAGCCCGTTGTTGTTACCGGAGGCCAGCAATTGCGCGGCAATCGTCTCCTGAGCCGACTGGTTCAGGAACGGATTGTCGAGCCGGAATTGCGAGCGCGGGTCGAGGAAGGTGACGCCTTGCCCCTGATCGAAGGCCGGGCCCGAATTGGAACCGGTCGTACGCGCACGGGAGTACTTCGCTTCGACGAAGAACTCGGCAGCCTCGCTGAACTCGTAATGAGCCAGCAGGTTGGCGACATAGCGCTCGTTGGAGGGGAACACCGAGACCAGGCCGTGTTCCTGACCGGTGACGGAGTTGCCTCCGATGTAGCCGCTGAACGCCGAAGTGCCGGTGCGAGCTGCGAACGAGACCGGGACAAGCTCGCCCCCGGGGGTGAAAACGAAATCGCAGTTGAAGGGGTCGCCGAGAAGATTCTCGCCGCCACAGGCGGGATTCCCGGTGTTCTGGATGAACGGAACGATCCCGGTATAGCTGATCGACGAATTGCGGAGATCCCGGGCGAAGGCGGTATCCGGAATGCCATCGCTGCCACCCGCCGGATCGAAGTCGACGGTGACGAAGCCGTCGCGCTGGCGGCGCCACGGCACATCCGAAGCGTACAGGCGATTCTGGCGAGTATATTCGCCAGACACCGCGATATTGCCGCGACCGTCCGCGAAGTTCATCCCCGCGACGCCCGACAGGAAATAGTTCGCGCCCGCGCCGTAGCGGGGCATGCCGGCACCGCCGCGAACGGTGACGCCTTCGAAATCGTCCTTCAGGATGAAGTTGACCACGCCCGCGATCGCATCGGAGCCGTAAACCGCGGAGTTGCCGCCGGTCACGATGTCGACACGTTCGACCAGGTCGGTCGGAATGGTGTTGATGTCGACCGCAGAAGCGGTGACCTGAAGGTCGCTCGGCACGTGACGCCGGCCATTGACCAACACCAGCGTGCGCTGAGCACCCAGACCGCGAAGGTCGAGCAGGTTGAGGCCAGCGACGCCGATGCCGGAGCCCGGGTTCGACTGCGCGTAGGTGCTGCGCAGCGCAGGCAGTTCGTTCAGCGCTTCGCCAAGATTGTGCCCGGCCTGATCGTAGACCTGCTCACCGGAGAACGTGGTGATCGGCGTGGTCGCCTCGAGCTCGGGGCGGCGAATACGCGATCCGGTGACGACGATGGTCGGGGCCGTCGGCCCCTGGACCGCAGGCGCGTCTTCGGAGGGATCGGCAGGAGTCTGCGCGCCAGGCTCGGCGACGTCGGTATCCTGGGCGAACGCAGGCGAGGCGAAGGCCGCGAGCGTCAGCGCCGCGATTCCGGCGCCCGCACGAAGACGCCGCTTGTTGGCGGTTTGAGAGTATTTCATGATTACCAGTCCCCCGAGGAAGGCCGGTGCGACCCGGCACAAAACATAGGATTAAACGAACAGATCGCGCGGTTCCCGCGCTGATTCGTCCTTTTTGGGGTGAAACACCGTGGGACTGGTCGCAAATGAAATCACTTGTTTTCGTCAAGGTTCGGTAAATTATGTGGCGCGAATGCAACACATTGGCGCGATGAGGCCGGATCGAGCCTCGCCCGCGATCATTCGATGCGCCGCCCCTTGACGCCGCCCTGTTTGCCGAAGCGGATGAAATAGCTGCTGAGCGCGCCTTTCTCGATCTCCACCGCATCGCCCGATTCCACGGTCAGCAAGCGGCGCGGGGCGTCGTCCACCTGCCACAGCGCGTCGCCCTCGGCGATGCGGAAGACGAACGAGTTGGGGGTCATGTAGCGCACGCTGGTGACGGTGCTGACGAGGGAATCGAACGCCTCCTCTTCCTCGTCCTCGCCGTCATCGTCGCCGCCGAAGATGCCGAAATCGGGCAGCGAGAAGCCGAACAGGCTGCGGCGCGTCTCGCGCACCATTTCGCGGTCGACGATGCGCAAGTCGCCCTGTTCCTCGGCCGTCACGATTGCGCCCACCGCGGTGTCGTAACACGCAAGCCGGGCGGTCGGGTCGGCCTGGGCCTGGCACGCCTTCAGGGGATCGAGCGGATCCCGATCATCGCCTTCCTGCGCCTGCGCCGCGACCGGAAGACCCAGGACCAGCGCCGCGGCGGCGATTCTGGAAGCGAAGCGGCGCTTCGTGCAATTTCGATGATTGCGCATGTTTCCTCCGGCAAAAAATGGAAAGTTCGGCGGCCGCGCCGGGTGCGCGGCCAAAAAGAATATCGCATTTGCGGCGATTTTCCAGTAGAGATGCGGGCAGCAACGATCGCATGCGCGGCGCGCGCTGCTCTGGCCGCGCGCCCGTGCCAAGGCAGAAATTCGATATGGAAGGCTTGTCCACATGAAGTATCTGTTTCCTTCTCTCGCGGCGCTCGCCCTCGCGACTCCGGCCATCGCCGGTGACGAGAACAAGCAAGCGCCCACCGCCGAAGAAGCGACCGACACCTCTCAGAACCGCATGATCTGCAAGAGTCAGAAGAGCACCGGCTCGCGGCTCCGCGCAGAGAAGGTTTGCATGACCGCGGCGCAGTGGGCGCAGCTCCAGCGCGACCAGCGCATGGCCACCGAGCGCGGACAGGCGAATCGCGGGACCGACGGCGGCGGCTGAGGTTTCGGGCGGTTCAGGCCCCTTTATAACCCATCCGCTCCACCCAGGGCGTGAGGATGGGCATGACCGGCGCCAAGTGCGCGGCGTAGCGCCGCCAGCGCCCGTCCGCGCGGGTATAGAGCTCTTCTCCGATCTGCGAATAGCTGGCCGTGGTCACACGCCCGCGTGCCTTGGCGGTCTCGGTATGCGCCAGCAGGCGGTCGTGCCAGTCGAGGCCGAGCCACTCCACCAGCGGCTCGAGTTCGGCGCGAGCATTCGCAACGAGCCGCTCGTACCGCACCGCGTGCGCATCGATCGGCAATAGCGCGCGCGCGCACTCCCATGCCGAGAAAACGGCGTCGTAGGTCCGCGCGGCTTCCTCCAGCGAGCTGAAGCTGCGCATCGCGAAGTTGAGCCGGAAGTTGGCCATGAAGCAGCTCAGCACGACATCGTAGGGGTGCCGCTCGGCGAGGATGAAGCGCGCCTGCGGGAACAGGCGGTGGATCAGCGGCGCGCGAGCCATGTTCAGCGGGTGCTTGTCCACCAGCCACCGCGCGTCGTTCCAGCCATGCTCCCGCGCGGTGTCGAAGTAGCTGCCGCGCAGCTCGACGACCCGTTCGCTCGTAAGCGTCGCCAGGTCCGCATCGCCGAGGGACTGCATCAGCCGGGGGATCATCGGCCGCTCCTCGAGCACCGACAGCTCGGGCTGGCCCATCAGCATCGTATCGAGCAAGGTCGTTCCGGATCTGGGAAAGCCGACCAGGAAGATCGGATCGCGTGTGGTGTCGGCGATTTCGACCGGGCTCCAGCTGGCGCACCAGTCCTCGGTCCATCGCGCAAGATCGCGCTCGATCGTTTCACGAAAGGTGGGGCCGCTTCGCGCCGGGGCGTCCGCCCGCGCGGCGGCGTTCATGGCTTCGAACGCCGCGAAGGCGCTCGCCGAGTCTTCGCGACGGTCGGCGATGCTGGCTACCAGATGCAGCCGCCGCATCGGATGGATCGTCTCGGGGATCTTCTGCGCGAGGTCGGCGGCTTCATCGAACCGCCGTTCGCGTTGCGCCTGCCACGCGAACAGGAATGCGGCCTCCGGCGGGGCGGTGTCGCGATCGATCCGCGCGACCAGCGCGGCCATGTCGTCGACGCGGTTGAGCGCTTCGTAGAGCCGGCCGAGTTCGATATGCGCTTCGCCGAACTCGGGGAAACGCTCCACGACATCCTCGAGCACCGCGATCGCGGTATCCAGGTCTTCGACATGGGCATGCGCCAGCGCCAGCTCGGTCAGCACGGACCGATCGGCGGGGGCGAGCTCCGCCGCATCGCGCGCCACCTTGAGCCGCGCCGTGCCGCGGTCGGCGCGGCGCAACACGTCCGCGAGGTTGAGATAGATGCTCGTCTCGCGCGGGGCGAGCGTGATGGCGCGTTCGAAGCTCTCGATGGCTTCGTCGTAGCGCCCGGTCTGTGCAAGCGCGTTTCCGAAGTTGTTCCAGCTTATCGCGTCGTTGGCATCCGCCTCCAGCGCGCGGCGATAGGCGGCTATCGCGCCGTCCAGGTCGCCCATTTGCTGGCGGGCGATGGCCTCGATCCGCGCCAGCCCCGGTCCGTCGGAACCTTCGATGAGCGCGGTCGCCCCCGCGGGATCGCCGGTTTCGACGAGCGCGTTGGCGAGGTTGGCGCGGCTGGCGTTGTCGCCGGGATGGATTTCCAGCAGCTTGCGCAGCAGCGGGATCGCCCGCGCCGGCTCGCCCAGCCGCAGCGCGGCGAGGCTGCCGAGCGCGAGATAGGAGGCGGGTTCGCTGGCGGCCGGCAATGCAGCTTCGGCGAGCTCGAGCGCGCCGCGATGGTCGCCCTGGCGCATCCGCTGCATCGCGGCGATGAGATCCTGGGGCGGTTGGCGGGTGGAGGGCGTCGTTCCGGTCATGAGGTCCATTACTGTTTGGGGACGGCGATGTCGAAGGCGACGGTCAGGCGCTCCCCCGATGGGAAAGGGCGCGTACCATGCCACATGGTCGACGGAAACAGGACCAGCCGCCCGGGCCGCGGCTCGACGAGGCGCAGCGGCGACAGTTCGGGAACGAGATCGCGGGATTCGCCGAGCGACAGCCAGCCCGCGTGATCGGCCGGACCGGCGCCGGGCGCTTTCGCATCGGCCGCTGGGTCGGCACCGGGCAGCGCAACGTAGAAGGCCGAACTGAGCCAACCCTGGCTGTGCACGTGGTCGGTATGGAAGCCCGCGTCGCGCAGGCGCACCGACCACGAGCCCGCGATACGGCGCGGCTCGCGATGCGGGAGAAGGGTGGGGTGGCCTTCGCGCGCCGGGGCCAGCCGATCGACGTGCGCGGCGACGGTTTCGAGAAGCACCTGGCGCAGGCGCCGTATCGGCTCCTCGTCGCGGAGCAGGAGATTGCCGTCGGTCTGGGTGCCGCCGCGCACCGACTGGTCGAGCGGCGCCTGGATCGCGAAATGGCGCTTGCGGAGATGCTCGGCGAGCGCGCCGAGGTCGCCGACCCGGTCGGCGAGGTCGTAAACTCCGACGAGGCTGTCGTCGCCCTCGAGCCATTGATACCGGGGATCTCCGAGCAGCCGCCAGGCGAGCGAGAGATAAGGCCAGTACAAGTGTCTTTCGCTGTCGGCGAGGCGAGGTTCGAGCAGCGCCGCCGCCTCTTCGGGCCGCCCCGTGCGCAGCAGGTGGCGGGCCAGCAGCGAAGCGGCGTCCGCCGAGGCCGGCGGTTGCGCAGCGGCAAAATGCTCGTCCGCGCGCGTGTAATCGCCATGCTCGGACGCTGCGTGCGCTGCGAGCAGTTCGAGCCAGGGCTGCGATCCGACGGCCGAGCGTGCGCGGTCCGTCGCGGCCACGGCGTCGGCGCTCCGCCGCGCTTCGAGTAACGTGCCGATGCGCAGCCGATGCAGTTCCGCCGAACCCGGCAGCGACGCGATCGCCGCGTCGATCCGGGTCAGGGGATCGAGCGCGAGTTGGGCCCGGATAGCCGCGAGGCTGCGGTGGCCGTCGATCCACAAGGGATTGGCGGTCAGCGTCTGTTCGAGATGGGCGACCGCGTCCTGCGCCCGGCCCTCGGCGACCAGCGCCGCCGCCGTGCCGAGCAGCACGGTGCCATTGTGCGGCGCGAGGCCGGCCGCCTTTGCGAAGAGGTCGATGGCGGGCTTGCCGGCCTCGAGCGCGGTCTGGGCATGGGACTGCGCGATGAGCGGATCGGTCGGGGCGAGCCGCGCGGCGCGCGCGAAGGCTGAGAAAGCCTCCGGGCCGCTTCCCGACGCGCGGGCGGCGAGCCCGAACAACTGCGCCAGCCTCGCGTCGGCGCGATTGCGCTCCGACAGTCGTCGGGCGGCGGGCAGGAGGATTTCGGGGTAGTCGGCATCGAGCAGAGCGAGACCGGCCCTGAACGCCGCGTCCGGATCGTGCCGGTGCAGCCCCCCGGCAATCGCTTGCGCCTCGGCCTGGTTCACCGGAATTCACTCCCTTGCGAATGTGCGGGCGACCGGGCCCACAAACGAAAATGGCGGGCCTTTCGGCCCGCCATTCCGTTTCTACTAGGCGTTGAGCTTAGAATTCAAGCGTCACACCGGCGTAGAGATAACGACCCAGGGCGTCATAGACCTGGGAGTAGACGTTGCCGCTACAGATACCCGCGGGGCAGGCCTGCGAGCCGGTGACCGGCGGTTCCTTGTCGAACACGTTGTTCGCGCCGAGACGGAAGTTGTAGTGATCGCCAACTTCCCAGGTCAGGGCGAGATCGAAGTAGTCGACCGCCTTCAGGCTCGCGATGCCCGGCGCCGTCGTGGCGCTGAGCGTGTCGAGATCGACCGAGTCGAAGTGACGCCAGCGAACCGACGCACCCATGCCGTTCACGAAGTCGAAACCGACGCGGGCCTGATGGCGCCATTCGGGCGAAGGAGTACCGCAGATGTTGCCGTAAAGACCGGAACACTCCGTGTCTTCGACACCCTCGACGCCCGGGTTGAACTTCAGTTCGTCGAGCCAGGTGCCGACGAAGCTGAGGTTCAGGCGGCCTGCGTTGCCAATCTCATGCGAGTAATTGGCCTGCACGTCGACGCCCGAAGTCTTGAGGCGGCCGATGTTCTGCGACAGGTCGATCACGAAACCGTTCGAGGAGCGCCAGAGCGAACCCGAACCGTCGCGAACGACCAGGCCGCAGAAGAACGGATCGGCCGTGTCGAGATCGCATTGCTCGAGGATCGTATCGGCCCCGATGCCCTGGATCGCGCCTTCGATCGAGATGTTGAAGTAATCGACGCTGGCGCTGAAGCCCGGCAGGAA
>CAMPIA010000023.1 GCA_946886175.1 uncultured Altererythrobacter sp. | reverse complement strand
AGCGCCAACGCGCCTGCGCTGCCCGGCTTCGCACACGGCTTCTACGTCGTGCGCGAGCAAGGGCCGCGCCTGATCGGGCACGGCGGGAATACCGGCGATTTTCACTCGATGCTGCTGCTCGCGCCGGAAGCAGATTTCGGCATTTTCGTGTCCTACAGCGGCGGCGACGGCAGCTATGCGGCGCGAACCGAACTGATCAACGCCGTGATCGGGCGGCTCTTCCCGCAGGCGCCGGCGGAGCGCTGGACCGGACCGGCCTCGCCACCTCCGGTCGGGTCGTACCGCACCAACCGGCGGAACTACGCCGAACCGGCGAACCCGGAGTACGACGTCCGCATTGCGGCGCAGGGCGAACGCGGCTTGATCGTCGAAGCGGGCGGCGAGAAGAGCTTCTGGGAACAGATCGGCCCGCGCCGCTACGAGCGGGTCACCGGCACCCGGCTTGGGGGGCCGTTCGATCAGCTTCTGTTCCACGGCGAAGGCGCGGAAGCGCTGATGTCCTTCGCCGCGCAGCCCATGGTGCTGTACCGGCGGGTCGAGGAGTAGCCCGCCCGGTCGGGCCGCCGGGCAGGGCGCGCGCGATCAGGATCCAGGCGCGCTTCACTCCTCCGCCTTTGCCGGGGTGAACAACAGATCCTGATAGTCCCAACTGAAGTCGGCGATCGGCGAGACCGGCTTCATCGTGATCCGTTCGACCTCGCCCTCGGCATCGAGCGCGAACGTGACATAGGCAGGCTCGATCGTCTCGTCGTCCCAGCGCGTACGGAAGCTGTCGTATTGCCAATGCTCGAGCGTGCCGGTCATGCGCGGGGTCTGCTTGAAATCGATCCTGAGCCGGCCGTCCTCGGCGGTGATCGCGATCGGCCCATACCACGGATCGGCGTAATCGCCCGCATAGCGCGCAAGCGGCAGCGAGGGGCCCACTTCGGCCGGCTGGGCGGCTTCCGTCTCGAAAACGGCCAGCGCGGTCTCGATCCGGCCCTGCTTGAAGGCTTGCCACGCGGCCGGCCAGTCCTGCGTCGGGCGCTCGAGATAATGGTCGAGCAACTCGTACATCAGCCCGCGGATGATCTCGCCGTCCTCCGAATTGATCAGGATCGAGAAACCCACGTTCGCTTCCGGCACCAGCACCACCACCGCCTGAAAGCCGAACACGGCGCCGCCGTGCGAGACGAGCTTGACGCCCTTGTAGTCGCTGACGTCCCAGCCGAGCGCATACGTGCTGAACATCGACTGCGCGGCGGCCAGCGCGGGCGGCATCTTTCCCACCGGCTTCAGCACCACCGGCGTCCACATCTCCTTCGACGCATCCTCGCTGAACAGCCGTCCGCCTTCTGGAAGCGCGCCATGGGCAAGCTGGATCCGGAGCCAGCGGGCCATGTCCACGGCGCTGATCGCGAGGCCGCCGGCCGGGGCGGCATTGCGGCCGAGCGTGTCCCTCTCGTCCAAGACCGCCTGGTCGCCGACTCCGCGGAACGGGCCGTTCAACCGGGCATGGGGATGGGCGCGGTCGGCCGTGGCGAAGCGATCGTCGTCGTCGCTGGTCGAATTCGCCATGCCCGCCGGTTCCAGTATGTCCTCGGCGACGAAATCCTCCCAGGTCCGGCCGGTGACCTGCTCGATGAGCTGCCCGGCCACCATGTAGAGAATATTGTCGTAGGCATAGGCGCTGCGGAAGCTGGTCGCCGGCTCGATGTAGCGCAGCCGCCTGACGCTTTCCTCGCGGCTCAGATTGGTGCGCGGCACGAACAACAGGTCGCCCGCGCCGAGGCCGAGACCGCTGCGATGGACCAGAAGATCGCGGATCGTCATCTCGCGCGTGACCCAGGGATCGTACATCTGGAACCAGGGCAGATGGTCGATCACCTTGTCGTCCCAGTCGATCTCGCCGCGATCGACCAGCAGCGCCAGCGCGGCGACGGTGAAGGCCTTGCCGGTCGATCCGGTTGGGAAGATCGTGTCGGCGGTGACGGCATCGGCCGTGTCCAGCTTTGTCACGCCGTAGCCTTCGGCGAGCGTGGTCTCGCCATCCTCCACTATCGCGATCGCCATGCCGGGCACGCCGATCTCCTCGCGCAGCGCCTCGACCCGCTCGTTAAAGCCTTCGGGCGGCGCGGCGAGCGCGAGGCCTGGCAGCCAGAGCAGGCCGGCTGCGGCGATGCGAAGGTGGATTCGGATCATGGAGGACTCCTTTGAGGAAACGGCCCGGGCCTACGCCACGGCGGCCGCAGAGCGCATCAGACGCAGGCGCCACACGCCGAACGTCAGCAGCGGCAGCACGAACAGCGCGAGCATGATGTAGCCGAAGACGCCGTAGCCGCTGGCGATCAGCGCCACGAGGCCGAAGCGCGTCGCCACCACCCCCGAGCCGACGACCAGAGCGAGGCTGATCGCGAAACGGGCTCCGAACGACAGCGTCGCGCGCGCAGCCGCGATCCGTTCGTTGACCCCGTTGACCACGCCGATTCCGGTTTCGAGCAGCGCGCAGAAGATCATTCCCTGGAAAAGCACGTGGAACCACGGCAACCCGATCTCGCGCAGCATCAGATCCGAAGGCAGCGCCTCGTCGGCGATGGCGGGGTAATAGGCGACCATGCACAGGAAGAAGAGGATGGCAGGGACCATCGCCAGCGGGCCACTGAGCAGCCCCGCCACCAGCGCGTCGCGCCGGCTGGTGAGATGTTTGAGGAACGGCAATATCGCGACCGCGGCCACTACATTGTAACTGGCATAAGTCACCCCGCCGACGATCCAGCCGTCGGTCGGCGCGTCGAGCGCCAGGCGCGGACCGATACGATCGCCGAAGCTGGTGAGCGCCAGCACCACGAACAGCGCGTAAACGAGATAGAGCGCGATCGAGGAGAACCGGAACAGGCGCTCCGCAGCGCCCGTGCCGAAGCTGGTGACCGCCACGATCCCCGCCATCAGCGCGATCGTGCCGGCCCACACGGGCAAGCCCAGCACCGTCTCGCCGATCGTTCCCGCCGCCGCCGCGACGACCGCCAGGATGAGGATCAGAAACAGCACGTAGGCCACTTCGAACAGCACCCAGAAGCGGCCGAGCAATGCTTGGAAGAAGCTGCGATAGTCGTAAGCCGAAACCGCCCGCGCGAGCATGAAGGTGACGGCGCAGACCGCGCTCCAGATCAGCATCGCCAGGGTGAGACCGAGCAGCCCGCCCCACGGGCCGCTGGCCATGAAGAACTCGGCCAGCTCGCGCCCGGTCGCATAGCCTCCGCCGATCACCACCCCCTTGAACGCGAAGCCGGGCAGCAGGAAACGCTGGAACCGGGTGGGGGCGCTGCCGGCGGCGGCCATCAGGCGAGGCAATTGTGGAGCAGCCGTTCGAAAGCGGGGCCGCCGCGCAGCGGATCGGCCACGGGAATACCCAGCCGCTCGCTTTCGGCCGCGAGCAGCCGTTCGGCTTCCTCGGCGGAGAAGCTGGCCGTGTTGAGGCTCACGCCCCCGCAGCGGACCGACGGGTTGGTGCGCCGCCCGAGCATCAAATTGAGCTGCACCGCCTGCTCGATGCCGGGCAGAGGATAGTCGGGCAGGCCGAGCGTCGCCGTCCGCCCCGCTTCGTGGCACAGGACGATGACGTCGGGCTGGCTGCCGTGCAGCAGGGCGAGCGAAACGCCCGCGTAGGCTGGATGGAAGAGCGAGCCCTGACCTTCGATCACGTCCCAGTGATCGGGCGCGGCGTCCGGGCTCAACGCCTCGGCCGCCCCGGCGGCGAAATCGGCGATCACCGCGTCCATCGCGATGCCGCTGCCGGCGATCATGATGCCGGTCTGGCCGGTGGCGCGAAAATCGGCATCGATGCCGCGGTCCGTGAAGCCGCGCGTTATCGCCAGCGCCGAATATTTCTTGCCGAGCGCGCAGTCGGTGCCGACGGTCAGCAGGCGCTTGCCGCTGCGCCGGGCCCCGGTGGCGACCGAAAGATCGGTCGGCGGACGCCTGACATCGATCAGGGAACGCCCGCAGCGTTCGGCGGCCGCCTTCAACTCGGGCACCGCGTCGAGCCGGGCGTGCATTCCGCTGATCACGTCGAGACCGGCCTCGAGCGCCTCGACCAGCGGACCGATCCAGTTCCTCAGGATCACGCCGCCCGAGTTGGCCACGCCGATGACCAGCGCGCGAGCGCCGCGCTCGCGCGCCTGCGCGGGGGTCAGCGCCGGAAGCCCGGTGCTGACGGTCGCCTCCGGCATGGCGTATTCGCCGATGCAGCGCTCGGGCGCCCAATCGCGCAGCCCGAAGGCGGTCTTGGCGTAGCCGGGCTCGGTGGTGTCGCCGAGGAACAGCAGATAGGGATCGGGTAGCCGCAGCACCGGCTCCGGCGGGCGCGACGCGGGCGGCTTCGCCGCAGAAGCGCTCACGATCCCCTGTGGCTGCATGTCGGTCACGCCCAGGTCGCGCCCAGCAGGCGCCGGAAATTGCCGCCGAGCACCGCTTCGATGTGGGCATCGGTGTAACCGCGCCGGATCAGCTCTTCGGCCAGATCGTAGGTCTTCTGCGGATGATCGAAGCCGTCGGTGTCGATCTTGCCGCGAAAGGCGTAGCTCGATTTATAGCTTTCCTTCAGCATCTTGTACTGGTCGGGCGGCATGTCGTCGTAGCCGTTCAGATCGGCGTCCGACCCGATTCCGACATGCTCGATGCCGGTGAGTTTGGCGACATGGTCGATATGATCGACCAGATGGACGATGGTGGTGGGATCGCGATCGCGGATGAAATTGCGGACGCCGGTGATACCCATCACACCACCCTTGGCGGCCAGCTTGCGGATCGCCTCGTCGGTCTTGGTTCGCGGATGATCGTTCAGCGCACGGCAGTTCGAATGGGTGAAGGCGATCGACTTGGGCGACAGCTCCACCGCGTCGAGCGTCGTCCGGTCGCCGCTGTGCGACACGTCGATCAGCATGCCGGCCTCGTTCATCGCCTCGATGATCCCGACCCCATAGTCGGTCACCCCCCCGTCGACGCGCTCGGTGCTCCCCGAGCCGAGCAGGTTCTGCGCGTTGTATGTCAGCTGCGCGCAGCGCTGGCCGAGGCCGTAGAAGAGCGCGACATCCTCCGCGTTGCGGAAATGCGAGGCGTTCTGAAGCCCCATGATCACCGCGATCTTGCGCTGGCGCTTGGCCTCGTCGAGATCGGCGGCGGTATCGACCAGCGAGAACAGCTCTGGATTGCGGCCCACGAAGCCCTGCCAGGCGGCCATGAAAGTGAGCGCGCCATCCCGGCTGCCGACGCCGATCGCGTTATGGAAGCCGGTAATGCCCGAAGCGCGAAACTCGGCCGCTTCCTCCTCGGTCAGCGGGTCCGAATAGGCCTCGGGCGAAAAGTCGATCTTGAGCGGGGCGAGCATGTCGATGACCAGCGAACGCTCGACCACCTCGATCGCGCGCGCGGAATAGCGCCGGGGGCTGGCGGCATGCAGCGGGAAGAGGCCGACGTTGATCATCGGCGCGGCCAGAGCGGATGCCGCAATCGCCCCCTTCAAAAGGTCGCGGCGACGGGGGCTCGCAAAATCAGGCAACTCTCACTCCTCCAGCAAAGTTTTCCTGTTCAGGACATAATCATCCTATTTGGAGAACTGTCAAACGAATTGCGGCGCAACGTCGCCTTTCGAAACCCGCCATGGGCCGCAGCGCCACTGCATCAGCGCCGGTCCGCCTCTTCCGAATTCCGCTGCCGTTCGACGGCGCGGGTCGGCCGGTCGAGCAGCAGCAGCAATCCCGCGGCGATTGCGCCGAGCACGGCAAGGGTGAGGAAGAAGCTGGTCCGGCTCAGGCTGCTCCACAGCGTTCCGACCAGGCCGGCGAACAGACTCCCCGAGAAGATCACGAGGAACCAGGCGGCCACCGTGGTGGCGCCGAGCCGCGGCGGCGCGAGCCGCGCGAACAGCCCGAGCCCGGTGGGCAGGATATAGAGCTCGCCGAAGGTCAGCACGGCGAAGAACGCGGCCAGCCACAGCCAGCTCACCCGCTCGCCGGCCCCGACCAGCGTCACGAGCGCGAGCAGGAGGTAGGCGCCGCCGACCATCAGCGCGCCGAACGCCATCTTGCGCGCAGGGCTGGCTTCCTTGCCCACGGCGGCGCGGCGCGACCACCACGCGAGCAGCATCGGCGTCATCAGGATGACCAGCAGCGGATTGAGCGACTGGAACCAGGTCATCGGAATGACGAAGCCCCCTAGATCGCGCACGACCCCGGTATCCGCCCACAGCGCGATCGTGTTGCCGACCTGCTCGTAAGCGCCGCGGAACACGGTGACCGAAAGGCCGATACCGAGCAGAAGAAGGTAGGTCCGGCCGAACGTGGCGGCGCCAGGGTCCCGCGGTGCGGAAACCTCGCGCGGCTGCTCGGGCGGCAGGTAGCGCCCGCCCCATAGGTAGATGAGCAGGCCGATCACCATGCCGACGCCGGCGGCCCCGAAGCCGTAGTGCCAGCCGTAGACCTCGCCCAGCGTGCCGCAGATCAGCGGCGCGAGGAATCCGCCGATATTGATGCCGACGTAATAGACGTTGTAGGCCCAGCCGCGGCGCGGGTCGTCGGCGGTATAGAGATCGTTGATCTGGCTCGGCAGGCTGGGCAGGAAGAAACCGTTGCCGAAGGCGATCGTCGCCAGCGCGGCGTAGAACAGCGGTTCGAACGCCATCATGAAGTGGCCCGCCGCCATAATGCTCGCGCCGATGATGACCGCGCGGCGCTTGCCCAGCCAGCGATCGGCGATCGCTCCGCCGATGATCGGAGTGAAGTAGGCGAACGCGGTATAGGCGCCGTAGATGAAGGACGAGGTCTGCTGGCCGAGCAACAGTTCCTTCGTCATGTAATAGATGAGGAGCGCCCTCATCCCGAAGTAGGAGAACTGTTCCCACATGTTGGTGAGAAACAGGACGGTGAGGCCGCGCGGCTGGCCGAACCAGGTCGCCTCCTCCTTCACGCAGAGACACTCCGCGGCGCGCCCCACACCTCATCGCCAACCGAGATCATGCCTTCGCTGTATTGGACCGCGGGCGTGCGGTCGTGCCGGAGGAAGGTCGGGCCGTCGAGATCGACCACATCGCACAGCTGCCCCAGCACGAAGGCGGGCGCGGTGCCGAGACTGGTGCAGACCATGTTGCCGACCATCACCTCCAGCCCCAGCGAACGCGCATCGGCCGCCATCATCAGCCCCTCGGTCAGGCCGCCGCATTTATCGAGCTTGATGTTCGCGACATCGAAGCGACCCGCCAGGCCGGCCACATCGGCCAGCCCCAGCACGCTCTCGTCGGCGGCCAGCGGGATCGGAGACGAAAAGCCGTCGAGGTCGGCCTCGGCGCCGCGTTTCAGCGGCTGTTCGATCAGCGAAACCCGGGCGTCGACGAGCGCGGGGATCAGCCGCTCCAGCTCGGCGATCGAATAGCCCTGATTGGCGTCGACGCCGATCCAGGTGTCGGGCCGCGCCGCGCGAACCGCACGAACGCGCTCCGTATCGAGATCGGTCTCCCCGGTGAGCTTCAGCTTGAGCGCACGCGCGCCGGCATAGTTCACCGCGCCGCTCGCCATCACCGCCGGATCCTCTGCGCCGAGCGTGAAGGTGGTCACCAGCGGCCGGACCGCGGAAAGACCCGCAAGCTCCCACACCGGCCGCCCCGCGCGAGATGCCTCCAGCTCCCACAAGGCGCAGTCGACGGCGTTGCGCGCGCCGCCGATCGGCATGAGCGCACGCAGCTCCTCGCGGTCGATTCCCCGTTCGATCGCTTCCCGATGCGTCTCGAGTACCGAGAGCATGTGGTCGATGTCGTCGCCCGTGTAATAGACGCCCGAGGCCTCGCCCCGCCCCCGATAGCTGCCGTCGCTCAGCGTGACGACCGCCACCGGGGCTTCCTCGAACACGTAGCCCGAGATGCGGAACGGGGCGGAAAGGCGGAACTCCTCGACCGCCACTTCCATCTGCAGACGGGGCATCAGTAGTTGACCGTGAAGCCGATGAGGTTGAACGCCAGCGCGATCCACAGCACCACCACCAGCGCGAGGACGAGCACGACGCTCCACACCTTGGCCGGCCAGCGCCGCTTGCCGCGCCACACGGTCCACAGGTTCCACAGCATCGCGCCCAGGCCGCCGACGAAGACCACCAGGCTCGCGATCTGGAGCACCCACAGCACCGGATCGGTACCGGCGGTGAGGTTGTCGATATCGCCGAACAGCATGGTGATCGCCACCGCCCAGCCGGCCAGCACGGCCAGCACCAGGATCGCCGCGATCCTGGTGAGGCGGAAGGCGCGCAGCTCGTGCTTCTCGAGCGCGAGCGTCGCGCCGTAGCGCCGCCGCACCAGTGCAGCGGCCGGCCACAGAACCGCGGTCAGCAGCAGCGCCGCGAGGCTGAGGTAGAGCAGCGGCAGCAGCCAGGTGGAGGATTTGTGCCACGGCACGCGGTCGAACACCATGAACGGCGCGATGCTGTTGATGCTGAAGCGCACGACCTCCCCATCCTCCACGACCGCGGCGAGCTCCTCGTGGCTGTCGAGATCGCGCCAGACGAACGGCTCGACCTCGACCCAATTGCGCGGCTCGCCGTTGAGGCCCACCGCGATCGGCACCACCGGCCGGCCCTCCTCATCGACGCCGATCGAAACCTGGCCGAGCAGGCCCGCGGCGTGGATGAAGCTGCTCTCGGACCGGCGCGAGTTCCGCCAAGTCCCGGCCAGCATCTGCGCGTGCTTCTTAGAGGTTTCGGGATCGACGCGGCTGGTCGCCGCATCGCCGGGCGCCGGAAAATACCGGTCGGCGAATTTGTGGAACAGGGCGGTGCGGACGTCGCCCACGGCGCCGTTCTTCCCCGCGCTGTTGAACGAGGCGTAGATGCCCACATTTTCTTGCGGGAAAAGGTGGAGCGTGCTGTGGAACGCAACGGTGTCGCCCGCGTGCGAGATCACCTCGCGGCCATTGATGTCGCTTTCGTAGAAGCCGAGCTCCATCCCGTTCAGCGCCGGAACCGCGCGGGTCGTCGCACCGCGATGCATCAGCTCGGCGGTTTCGGGCTGGAGGATGCGGTTTGCGCCAAAGGCGCCGTTCTGGAGGTGCGCGATCATGAACCGGCCCATGTCCGCGCCGCTCGATGACAGGCTGCCCGCAGGCGCGGGGCCGACGAATTCGAAGCCCTTCGCCTCGCCCGAGGCGACCGGATAACCTTTCGCCATGAACGGCTGGAGCCGTTCGGGCAGCGGCTGGCGGAATGTCGAATAGCGCATTCCCAGCGGCGTGAAGATATGCCGGTCGATGTAGTCGTTGAACGGTTCGCCCGAGACCCGCTCGACGATGTAGCCGGCCAGCGCGGTGGCGTAGTTCGAATAGGCCGGGGTGCTGCCGGGCGCGTAGATGCGCTCGGGCACCCACTGCTTGAGCAGCTCTTCATAATCGACGGCGTCCTCCGCGTTCGAGGTCATGATTCCCTTGGCCTGCTCCTCGAAGCCGGCGGTGTGCTTCATGATCTGGCGCAGCGTGATGGGTTCCCCGTCGCGCGGGGGGATCTCGAAATCGAGGTACTGATTGACGTCGGCATCGAGGTCGAGCTTGCCCTGCTCGACCTGCTGCATGACCGCGGTCCAGGTGAACAGCTTGGAGATCGAGCCCGGCCGGAACAGGGTCCGCCGTGGATCGACCGGCTTGCGCGCCTCGACGTCGGAGAAGCCGTAGCCGCGCTGGGCGAGAATCTCGCCGTCCTTCACGACCACGATCACGCCGCCGGCGATGTCGCCCTTCGCGAGCGCATAGGGCACGAAACCGTCAAGGAACGCGGTGAGATCGGCCGCTTCGAGCGGCGCTGCGGAGCTGCCCGGCCGCTCCTGAGGGGCCGGAGCCTCGCTGTCGATCTGCTCGGTGCTCACCGGCGGCGCCAGCGGGACCGTCTGCTGCGCGGTGAGCGGCAGCCCCACCGATACAAGCAGTGCCACTATCAGCATGATTCCAAGCGATCGCATCCCCATTCTCCCATTTGCCCGCGCGTGCAATTGTTTGCCTCATCACCGCTCCCGAGCTAATGCTTCGGAAGCGATCGCTGTCGGTCCTATTCAGGCATAATGATCCTAATCGGAGAATTGTCAAATCCTCGATGCGCGCGCCATGGAGAGCGAGAAGATGAAGTCGAAACAACCGTCGCTGGGAACCTTGCTACGCGGCTTGCGCGCCCGGCGCGGATGGACCCTGAAGCAGATGAGCGAAAACAGCGGGATTCCGGTCTCGACGCTGTCCAAGGTCGAGCACGACCGCCTCACGCTCACCTACGACAAGCTGCTGCAGCTCAGCCAGCGGCTCGGGATTCGCGTATCGGAACTTTTCGCCGAGCCCGGCGACGCGCCGGACATGCCGGTGACCGCGCGGCGCAGCATCGGCCGCGTCGAACGGGCGATTCGGGTCACCACCCCCAACTACGACTATCACTACCTCTGCCCCGAACTGCGCCGGAAGCGGATCATCCCGATCCTCACCCGCATTCGCGCAAAATCGGTCGAGGAATTCGGCGATCTGGTCCACCATTCGGGCGAGGAGTTCATCTACGTGCTCGAGGGCAAGATCGAGGTGCATACCGAGTTCTACGATCCGGTGGTGCTCGAGCAGGGGGAATCGATCTACATCGATTCCAACATGGGGCACGCCTATCTGGCGGCCGAAGGCTGCGACGAGGCGGTCGTGCTGGGGATATGTTCGAGCCCGAACGAAGACCTGATGCGCTCGCTCATCGACCTCCACGGCCCGACCGACGTAACGTCCGGGCAGGACGACGAGGATGTGGTGGCGGCAACCGGCGGCTGAGACGCCGCATAGGCGCCTGTTTCAGCCCTGCGCCCGCTCGCCGGGCCGGCGAAGTTCGAAACGGCGCAGCTTGCCGGTCTCGGTCTTCGGCAGCGCGTCGACGAACGCGATCTCGCGCGGGGATTTGTAGGGCGCTATCGTCGCTTTGACATGCTCCCTGAGCCGGGCGGCCAGGACTTCGCCCCCGGCATGTCCGGGCGCGAGAACCACGAACGCCGCCACTTTGCTCCCGCGCTCCGAACAGGGGAGGCCGACGACCGCGCATTCGGCGACTGCCGGATGGCCGTAGAGCGCCTGCTCCACCTCGGGTCCCGCGATGTTGTATCCCGAAGAAACGATCATGTCGTCCGAGCGCGCGACGAACCAGAAATAGCCCTCGGCATCGAGGCGGTAGGTGTCGCCGGTGACGTTCCAGCCGCCGGCCACGTAGTCCGCCTGGCGCGGATCGTCGAGATAGCGGCAGCCGGTGGGGCCCTTGACCGCGAGCCGTCCGGTCCCCGCCACCAGCGGCGCGCCTTCGTCGTCGAGCACTGCCGCGACATAGCCGGGCACGGCCTTGCCGGTGGCCCCGGGACGGATGGCCGCACCGCTGGCGGAAATGAAGATGTGCATCATCTCGGTCGCGCCGATCCCGTCGACGATCGCGATACCGGTCGCCTCGCGCCAGGCCCGCCAGGTCGCCGCGGGCAAGTGCTCGCCCGCCGAGACGCAAGTGCGCAGCGAGCCGAGGTCGCGCCCCTCGATCATGCCCAGCATCGCGCGGTAGGCGGTGGGCGCGGTGGCGCAGATCTCGACACCGTGCCGCTCGATCGCGTCGACCAGCCCCTCGGGCCCCGGTTTGTCGGGCACCACCGCGGTGCCGCCGAACCGGAATGGGAAGATAAACTGCATGCCGAGCCCGAAAGTGAAGGCGAGCGGCGCGGTGCAACTCCA
>CAMPIA010000022.1 GCA_946886175.1 uncultured Altererythrobacter sp. | reverse complement strand
ATGCGATCGACCAGAACCCGCACTGCGTGCTGCTGCTCGACGAGATCGAGAAGGCGCATCCCGACCTGTTCAACATCCTGCTGCAGGTGATGGACAACGGCCGGCTCACCGACCACCACGGCAAGACGGTCGATTTCCGCAACGTCGTGCTGATCATGACCACCAATGCCGGCGCGGCCGACATGGCGAGCCAGGGCATCGGCTTCGGCGATGTGAGCAAGGAGGACGCGGGCGAAGAGGCGGTGAAGAAAATGTTCACCCCCGAATTCCGCAACCGCCTCGATGCGATCGTGCCGTTCAGCTATCTCGGCAAGAGCACGGTGGCGCGGGTGGTCGACAAGTTCATCCTCCAGCTCGAGCTCCAGCTCGCCGAACAGAACGTCCACATCCAGTTCGACAAGGATGCGCGCGAGTGGCTGGCGGACAAGGGCTACGACCGGCTCTACGGCGCGCGCCCGATGAGCCGCCTGATCCAGGAGAAGATCAAGCAGCCGCTCGCCGAGGAGCTGCTGTTCGGCAAGCTCACCGACGGCGGCGAGGTCCACGTGAGCCTCAAGGACGGCAAGCCCGCCTTCGAGCTCACTCCGGCGCCGCCGAAGGCCCGCCCGAAGCGCAAGCCGAAGAAGGTCGCCGCCAAAAAGAGCGATGCGGGCAAGCCGCAAGCAGATGCGAGCGAGAGCGCGGAGGGCGGCGAGAAATAGCGCCTCGCTATCGAGGGCGGCGCCAGGAACCGTCCCGCCCTCACCCCATTCTGCCTGATATGGCGCGCGACTTCGCATGGATCCGGCCCGAGCCGCACGGCATCCATGTCGTCCCCGCCGACTGCTGGATCGATCCCTCGCGCGCCGTCGATCATGCGCTGGTGACCCACGGCCACGCCGACCATGCGCGCGGCGGGCACGGGCGCACGGTGGCGACGCCCGAGACGCTGGCGATCATGAAGTTGCGCTACGCGACTTCGGACGGCGCGGTTCCGGTCGCCTATGGCGAAACGATCCGCCTGCCGGGCGGCGTCGATGCGACCTATATCCCTGCCGGTCACGTGCTCGGCAGCGCGCAGATCCTGCTCGAACATGCAGGCGAGCGGGTGGTGGTCACCGGCGACTACAAACGCCGCCCCGATCCGACCTGCCCGCCGTTCGAAGTCACGCCGTGCGACGTGTTCATCACCGAAGCGACGTTCGGCCTGCCGCTGTTCCGCCATCCGCCGATCGGGCAAGAGATCGGCACGCTGCTCGACCGGCTCGGCGCGCATCCCGAGCGCTGCGTGCTCGTCGGCGCCTATGCGCTGGGCAAGGCGCAGCGGGTGATCGCCGAGCTGCGCGCCGCGGGACATACGCAGCCGATCTACCTCCACGGCGCGATGGAGAAGATGTGCCGGCTCTACGAGGAATTCGGCGTCGATCTGGGCGAGCTGCGGCTGGTGAGCGAGGCGGGCAAGGACGCGATGCGCGGCCACGTGGTCGTGTGCCCGCCGGGCGCGCTCAACGACCGCTGGAGCCGCCGCCTGCCCGATCCGATCACCGCCATGGCGTCGGGCTGGATGCGCGTGCGCCAGCGCGCCCGCCAGCGCAATGTCGAGCTGCCACTGGTGATCTCCGACCACGCCGACTGGGACGAACTGACCCGCACGGTCGAGGAGGTCGACCCCCACGAGACCTGGATCACCCACGGCCGCGAGGAGGCGCTGCTGCGCTGGCACCAGCTCCATCAACGCCGCGCAAAGGCACTGGCGCTTGTGGGGTACGAGGACGAGGATGATTAGGGTGTCACGCGGAGACGCGGAGACGCGAAGTGGTCGTTCTCGCGGCGAAGCCGCACTCGATTGCAAACCGTTCGCCAGTCGAGACGTAGGGAGGCTCGATGCGGCTTCGCCGCCAGGGCAATCTCTCCGCGTCTCCGCGTCTCTGCGTGAAATTAAACGCTGATGGAGCGCTTCGCCGCCCTGATCGACGCGCTGGTCTATACCCGCAGCCGCAACGAGAAGTTGCGGCTGATCGCCGAATACTTGCGCGAAACGCCCGATCCCGACCGCGGCTGGGCGCTTGCGGCGCTGACCGACGGGCTCGATTTTCCCGCGGTCAAATCCTCGACCGTGCGCAACCTGATGCGGGACCGGATCGACCCGGTTCTGTGGACGCTGAGCCGCGACTTCGTGGGCGACACCGCCGAAACCGCCAGCCTGCTTTGGCCGGGGGGCGAAGAGCGCGCCGACCCGCCGAGCGTGCCCGAAGCGGTCGCGGCGCTTGACGCCATGAACCGCAAGACCGCCCCGGTCGAACTGGCCCGGCTGCTCGACCGGCTCGACGCCTCGGGCCGCTACGCGCTGCTCAAGCTCGCCACCGGCGCGATGCGGATCGGTATATCCGCGCGACTCGCCAAGGTCGCGTTCGCGCGGGCGTTCGAGGTCGCGGTCGAGGAGGTCGAGGAGCACTGGCACGGCCTCGCACCGCCCTATCCCGAGCTGTTCGCCTGGGCCGCGCATGGCGCGGCGCCGCCCGACACCGCCAACCTGCCGACCTTCCGCCCGTTCATGCTCGCGCACCCGCTCGAAGACACGGTGGTCGATCTGGCGGACTATGTCGCCGAGTGGAAGTGGGACGGGATTCGCATCCAGCTCGTGCGGATCGGCGGGGAGACGCGGCTCTATTCGCGTGGCGGAGACGATATTTCGGGCACATTCCCCGAGTTGCTCGGCGCTTTGCCGTTCGACGCGGTGCTCGACGGCGAACTGCTCGTGCGCGGCGCGCATCAGGGCGGCGAGAAAGGCGGCGCGGCGAGCTTCAACGCGCTCCAGCAGCGGCTCGGGCGCAAGACCGTCAGCAAGAAGATGCTCGACGAAAGCCCGGCCTTCGTGCGGCTCTACGACGCGCTGATCGTCGAAGGCCAGGACTTGCGCGCGCGGCCCTGGTCGGAGCGACGGGCGCGGCTCGAGACGCTGATGCCGCGCCTGCCCGAGAACCGCTTCGACCTCAGCGAAGTGGTCGAGGCGATCGATTTCGACCATCTCGGGCGGATCCGCGAAGGCGCGCGCGACGAGGCGATCGAGGGGCTCATGCTCAAACGCCGCGATTCGCCCTACGTCGCAGGGCGCAAGACCGGGCTTTGGTACAAATGGAAGCGCGATCCGCTGCTGATCGATTGCGTGCTGATGTATGCCCAGCGCGGCAGCGGCAAGCGCTCCAGCTTCTACTCCGACTACACCTTCGGCTGCTGGGACGGCGATCCCGATAGCGGCGCCGAACTGCTGCCGGTGGGCAAGGCCTATTCCGGTTTCAGCGACGAGGAGCTGAAGACAATCGACCGCCACGTGCGCACGCACACCGTCAACCGCTTCGGCCCGGTGCGCGAGACCGACAAGAGCCTGGTGTTCGAGGTCGCGTTCGATTCGGTCCACGCGAGCAAGCGCCACAAGTCCGGCCTCGCAATGCGCTTCCCGCGTATCCACCGCGTGCGCTGGGACAAGCCGGTCCACGAAGCCGACCGGATCGAGGCGCTGCGGGCGTTGGTGCGCGATTAAGTTGCGCGGCGCGACTACGGCGTCAGAGGTCAGCCTCGCCCACCGCCGCCGCGTGCGCCCTGCCGTTCTCGACATAGTGCGCGACGCCCATCCGCATGCCGGCGATCGCCGCATCGTCGAGCTCGCGCATCAGCCGCGCGGGCCGCCCGCCCCACAGTTCGCGCGCGCCCATGACCTTGCCTTCGGTGAGCATCGCGCCGGCGGCGAGCATCGCATCCGAGCCGATCACCGCCTTGTTCATCGCGATCGCGCCGAGGCCGACGAAGCCGCGGTCCTCGATCGTACAGCCGTGGACCATCGCCAGGTGTCCGATCAGCACGTCGTCGCCGATCAGCAGCGGCGAGCCGTCGGGATCGCCCGGACGCGCCGGATCGCAGTGGAGCACGCTGCCGTCCTGCACATTGCTGCGCTGGCCGATCACGATCCGGCCGACGTCGGCGCGCAGCACGCAGTTGTACCAGATCGACGCGTCGGCGCCGATCTCGACATCGCCGATCAGCACGCAACCCGGCGCGACGAAGGCGCTGTCGTGGATTTTGGGGGTCTTGCCGTGGATCGGAACGATGCGGACGCCGGGGCGAATCTGGGTCATGGCCCGCTTCCCAGCACATTGCGCCAGAGGAAGAAAGGAAGGATCGAGGCGAAGTCGTCGGTCCACACGCGTTCGGCCGGCGGAGGAAGCTCTTCCCAGCGCAGCGACTTCTCGGCCGCGAGCAGGCCGGCGAGCGTGTCCGGATCGCGCGACAGCGCCACCCACAGCGATCCGGAAATCCCCGTCGCCGCATTCGATTCGTCCAGCCGCGTCATCGCGACCATCCCGTGCCGCTCGGCGAGCGCGCGGACCATCGGCTGCAGATCGACGAAGCGGTTCGAGATGTGCAGCAGGATCAGCCCGTCGCGGGCCACGACCCGGTCGTAGATCGCGAAGGCTTCGTCGGTCACCAGATGCAGCGGGATCGCATCCGAGCTGAAGGCGTCGAGCACGAGCACGTCGAAGCGGTCCGTCGGCATCCGGGCAAGGACCAGCCGGGCATCGCCCAGGTGCACCGCCGCATCGGGCGTGCAGCGCTCGAGGAACGTGAACGTCCCGTCGCGCGAGTATTCGAGCACGGTCGGGTCGATCTCGAAGAACTCCCACTGCTGCTCCGGCCGGGCGTAGCAGGCGAGTGTGCCCACGCCGAGCCCGACCACCCCGATCCGCGCGCCGGGCCCGACCAGCTCGGGCGCATGGCGCAACGCGATGCCGACACCGGAATTGGGGCCGTAGTAGGTGGTCGGCCACAAGGCCCGCTCCGGATCGGTGAACTGGAGACCGTGCATGGTGGTGCCATGGGTGAGCTGGCGCACGCCCTCAGCCTCGTTGTCGCGCACGTGATAGATGCCGAAGTAGCTCCGCTCGCGCGCGCCGGTGAACGAGGAGCGCAAGGTCTCGTATCCGCCGCGCGCCAGCATCAGCATCAACAGCACGAGGATGAACGCCGAGCGCCGGCCCATGACCAGCAGGCCGCAGATCGCCATCGCGATCATCAGCGCGACCACCCAGGCGTCGCTTCCCTGTGCCACCGAAGCGGTGAGCGCCATCGACAGCGCCGCCGCGACCACGAGGATGGCGAGCACCGCGATCCGCTGCTGGCGATCGCGAAGCCCGAGCCGCGCCATCCACGGGAAAAGCGGGCGGTTGGGCAGCAGCGCGGCGGCCGCGAGCACGAGCAGAGGATGCTCCCACACCCAGTCGAACAGGACCGGCGCGACAAGCGCGGCGAACAGCCCCCCGAGCACGCCGCCCGCGCTCATCACGAGATAGAAAAACGTCAGCCGCTCCGGTCCGGGCCGCTCGGCGTAGAGCCGGCGGTGCAGCGCCACCGCGACCACGAACAGCATCACCACGCTCGCGAAAGCCATCGTCAGGCTGCCCGCATTGCGGCTGACCATCGCCATGCCGCCCGCCAGCAGGAGAATGGTCGGCGCCGAGCGTGCGAGCGCGTGGCCCAGCGCGCTGCGCGGATTGAAGGCGAGCGAGAAACTCAGCAGATAGAGGCCCAGCGGGATCACCCACAGCAGCGGCACCGCGACCACGTCGGTGGTGAGATGGGTGGTGGTCGAGAGCATCAGTCCCGAAGGAACCGCCGCCAGCGCGAGCCACAGCGCGATGCGGCGGCGGCCGATCGGCTCGCGCGCTTCCTGCGCTGGCGGCGGCACGGCTTGCTCCCCGGCGCCCGCCGCCCTTGAACGCGAAATCGCGGTGAGCGCGACAAGCACGGTCAGAAATGCGTAGCCCGCGCTCCAGGCGAGGCTCTGGCCGGCGAGCGAAAACCGGGGCTCCAGCACCAGCGGATAGGCGATCAGTCCGGCGAAACTGCCCAGGTTCGAGGCCGCGTAGAGCCAGTAGGGATCGCCCGCGCCGGGCTCCGCGGCGTACCAGCGCTGCATCAGCGGCGCCTGGGCGGCGACCACGAAGAAGACCGGCCCCACGGTGAGCACGAACATGAGCGGCGCCCACAGCGCCTCGTAACCCGCCGCAGGCGGCGCGAGCGGGGCGAGCGCGATCGGCAGGGTCAGCCCGGCGAACACCAGCAGCGCCAGATGGACCGCCGCCTGCCGCGCGATGCCGAGCCGCGCGATCGCGTGCGCGTAGGCGTATCCGCCGAGCAGCAGCGCCTGATAGACCAGCATCGCGCTGTTCCACACCGCCGGCGCGCCGCCGAGCCGCGGCAGTGCCATGCGCGCGACCAGCGGCTGCACCAGGAACAGCAGGAAGCTGCCGGTGAGGATCGTGACGATGAACAGCCAGCGACGCGACGCTCTCATTTGCGCAGGCATCGGGCCCTCATCAGCGTGCCGTCCACTCGGGCTTCGTCAGCGAATAGAGGATCGTCGGATTGTCTTCCGGCGGGAAGTTCGGATCCGAGAAATCGAGGTCGGTCCGGCGGCGCATGCCGAGCTTCTCCATCAGCCGCCAGCTGCCTTCGTTGGCATGGCTGGTCAGCGCGACGATCACCGGCGGATCGAACCGGGCGAACGCGAAATCGAGCACCGCGACGATCGCTTCCCAGGCGTAGCCGCGTCGCCAGCGATCCTCGCGGATCAGCCAGCCCACCTCCATGTCGCCGGGATTGCGCGCGAGCGGATTGTCGACCCGCTTGAGACCCGCATGCCCGACCATCTCGCCGGTGGCGCGCTCCTCGAGCATGCAGAAGCAGAAGCCCTCGGCCGCATGGAGAGCGCGCGCTTTCGCGTGCTTCTCGGCGATCGCCTCGCGCGCCTTCGGGCCGCCGAGATGCGCCATCACAGTGGGCGTGTTGAGGTGAACCATCTGCCGCTCGACATCGCCCTCTCCGGGCACGCGCAGGATCAGGCGCTCGGTTTCGAGCAGGACCGGGCCGGTCATCGCCCGGCTCCGGGATCGATCGCAAAGAGGACATGCGGGCGCAGCGGATCGCCCTCGGGCACTTTGGGATGATCGAAGTCGCGCTCGGGCCGACGCGCCATTCCGAGCCGCTCCATCAGCGCGCGGCTGCGCGTGTTCGTCTGCGCGGTGATCGCGATGACCGGTTCGCCCGGCCGGTGCGCGCGCGCCCACTCCAGCGAAGCCTCGGCCGCCTCGCGCGCGTAGCCCTGCCCCCAGCAGTCGGCGGCAAGCCGCCAGCCGATCTCGAGCTCGCCTTCGGTCTGGGGGATATTGCCGCGGATCAGCCCGGCCCAGCCGATCACGCGGCGGTCGTCCTTGCGTTCGAGCGCCCAGAAGGTGTGCCCGAAGGTCTGTGCCCGCTCGCGCACGTTCTCGATCAGCGCCGCGGTCTCCTCGCGCGACATGACCGGGCCGAGCGTCGCCATGACCTGCGGGTCGCCGCACACGCGGTGGAAGTCGTCGACGTCCTCCGCGCGCCAGTCGCGCAGCGCGAGCCGCTCGGTCTCCAACCGGAACTCAGCCATGGAGCAGCCTCGCCGCATGCGCCGCGTGGTAGGTCAGCACGCCGCTGCATCCCGCGCGCTTGAACGCCGTCAGCGTTTCGAGCACGAGCGCATCGCGATCGCCCGCGCCCGCCGCCGCGGCCGCTTCGATCATCGCGTATTCGCCGCTGACCTGGTAAGCGAAGACGGGCGCCTCGAACCGCTCCTTCACCCGGCGGACGATATCGAGGTAGGGAAGCCCGGGCTTGACCATCACGCTGTCTGCCCCCTCGGCGAGATCGAGCGCGACCTCGCGCAGCGCTTCGTCGCCGTTCGCCGGGTCCATCTGATAGCTCGCCTTGTCGCCTTTCAGCAGGCCGCCCGAACCGACCGCGTCGCGGAACGGCCCGTAGAACGCGCTCGCGTATTTGGCGGCATAGGCCATGATCTGCACGTTGTGATGCCCGCCCATTTCCAGCGCCATGCGGATCGCGCGCACGCGCCCGTCCATCATGTCAGACGGCGCGATCACATCCGCGCCGGCTTCCGCCTGATTGATCGCCTGATCGACCAGCGCCGCGACCGTATCGTCGTTCACCACGTAGCCGGCGCGATCGACCAGGCCGTCCTGGCCGTGGCTGGTATAGGGATCGAGCGCGACGTCGGTCAGCACCCCGATGTCATCGCCGCAGGCCTGCTTGATCGCCTTGATCGCGCGGCACATCAGATTGTCGGGATTGCGCGCCTCGGCGCCATCGTCGGAACGGCGCTCCGCCTGGGTATTGGGAAACAGCGCCAGGCACGGGATGCCGAGCGCCGCCGCTTCCTTCGCACGCGCGGCGATGCCGTCGACCGACCAGCGCGAGACACCGGGAAGGCTCGCAATCGGCTCCTCGACGCCTTTCCCCTCGGTGACGAACAGCGGCCAGATGAGATCCGCCGGGGCGAGCACGGTTTCGCGATGAAGCGCGCGGCTCCACGCGCTCGCGCGCGTTCGGCGCATCCTGAGGTTGGGATAGGAAGCGGTCATGCGCGCGTGTTGCCGGAATTGCCGGCGGCGCGCAATCGGCGCGTCAGCCCGCCTTTTTGGGAGCCTCGAGCCGGTCGATCTCGCGCACCGGCTCGACCGCGGCGGCCTCGGCGGAGGTCGGGGCGAGATCGCCGAGCGCGACGCCCGCCTCGACCGTCTTGAGATCGGACAGCCTGGCGCGGAAGCGGCGCAGATCCTCGCCCGAGAGCTGGGCGCGGGTGACGAACTGGACCGAAGCCGGGTTCACCGATCGCCCCCCGCGATACATCTCGTAATGGAGGTGCGGCCCGGTCGAGAGCCCGGTCGAACCGACGTAGCCGATCACCTCGCCGCGCCGGACGCTCTGCCCGCGGCTCACCGCGATGCGGCTCATGTGGCAATAGCGGGTCGAGAGCCCGCCGCCGTGATCGAGCCGGACCGCGTTGCCGCACCCGCCCGCGCGCCCGGCGCTGCTGACCCGCGCATCGGTGACCGCGACGATCGCGGTGCCGTAGCTGGCGCGGAAGTCCATCCCCGAATGCATCCGCTTGTAACCGAGGATCGGGTGGCGGCGCATGCCGTAGTTGGAGGACACGCGCCCCGGAACCGGCGCGACCAGGCCGCTGCGCTGCTCGCCCACGCCCGAGGCTTCGTAGAACCGGCCGTCGCTGCCCCAGCGCATGAGCTGGGTGGTGAGTTCGCCGCCGCGTTCGATGCCCGCATAGAGCAGTTCGCCCGCCTGGCGCTCGCCGGTTGCGGCGCGGCGATACTGGACGATCAGGTCGAAGGTGTCGGTCGCGCGCACCGCGCGGTCCATATCGACCTGGTCGCTCAGCACCTTCAGGTATTGCTGCACCGCGCTCGCGGGCGCGCCCGCCGCGCGCATCGAGCGGTAGAGACTGGGGCCGACCATTCCGCGAATGCGTAGCGGGGTATCGTCGACCCGGATCGGCCTTCGGGTGAGCGCGAGATGCCCCGCCGCGTCGCGCGCGATCTCGAGCTCGAGGTCGAACCGCGCGCGGAACGCGAGCGCGTCGAGCGGCCGTGCCGCGCCCGGCTGCGCGCGGCGGCCGAGGGTGATGTCGACTTGCGTGCCCGGTTCGATCGCATCGAGCGCGATCGAACGCGCGACCAGTTCGGCCACGCGCTCGGCATCGCGCGAGCCGACCCCGGCGCGCTGGAGCATACGCGCGAAGCTGTCGCCCTGCGCGAGCGTGGCGAGCAATTCCACTTGCGGGCGTTCGGGCGCGGATTGGAGCGGCGCGACCAGCGCGGTCGCCCCCATATGGCGCCCGCTGTCCGAACCGAGTGCGAGCGGCATGATCATCTGGCTGCGAAACTCGTCGCGCGCCGCCTCGTCGAGCCGCATCGCCGGAGCGGCCGCGACCGGCGTGAAATCGGGCCACAGCGCCAGCGCGGCGGCGGACAGGCCGATCAGCGTGCCGAGCCCGCGGAACCAGCGGCGGCTGCCGATGCGTTCGGCGAGGTCGGGAGCGAGATCGACGCGCTCGAACGCTTCCGAAAGACCGGATCGCCAGGTATCGAACCGCTCGCCGAAAGTCTGCGCGCGCGGAATGACCCGCGGCGGCTCGGCGGCAAGGATCTGCGAATGCGAGAGCGCGGCCGGACGCCAGACATCGCCGCCGGCATCGGCGGTGACGTGAACGTCGCCATCGTTCTGCTTGTACACCGCGCCTCCTCCGGAAGGCCGCGCGGTTCCGCCGCGACCCGACCCTTGGCGTGTCCTATGCCGCATTCCCTGCCCGATTAAAGTAAAGACGGCCTTAAGCTGCGGCGGATCGAGTCGGGCGCGCGACGAGGCGCGGAACCCGTTCATTCGTCGTGCCGCAGTTGTCCCGGGTCGGTCGCGATGCCACATGGGTCGGCGTGACCGATGGTGCGATCAAGGCGGTCCTCGGACCCACCAACACCGGCAAGACCCATCTGGCGATCGAGCGGATGTGCGCCCATTCGAGCGGCGCGATCGGCTTCCCGCTGCGGTTGCTCGCGCGCGAGGTCTACGATCGGGTGGTGGCGATCAAGGGCGAGCGCCAGGTCGCGCTGATCACCGGCGAGGAACGGATCGAACCCGAAGGTGCGCGCTATTTCCTGTGCACGGCCGAAGCGATGCCGCGCGATGGTGGCGGGCCCAATGGACCTCTGGCCTTCGTCGCGCTCGACGAGGCGCAGCTCGCAGCCGACCGCGAGCGCGGCCATGTGTTCACCGACCGCCTGCTCAACGCGCGCGGCCGCGAGGAGACGATGCTGCTCGGCGCCGCCACGCTCGAGCCGCTCGTGCGCTCGCTGATTCCGCGCGCCGAGATCGTCTCGCGCCCACGCTTTTCGACCCTCAAGCATATCGGGCCGCGCAAGCTCTCGCGTCTGCCGCCGCGCAGCGCGATCGTCGCCTTCTCGGCCGAGCAGGTCTACGCGGTGGCCGAGATGCTGCGCCGCTTCCGCGGCGGTGCGGCGGTGGTGATGGGCGCGCTGAGCCCGGAAACCCGCAACAGGCAGGTCGCGATGTTCCAGTCGGGCGAAGTCGATTACATCGTCGCCACCGATGCGATCGGCATGGGTCTGAACCTTGACGTCAACCACGTCGCCTTCGCCTCGCTGACCAAGTTCGACGGGGTGCGTCAGCGCCGGCTGGCCCCGGCCGAAATGGCGCAGATCGCCGGACGCGCGGGCCGCCACCAGAAAGATGGCACGTTCGGCGCCCTGGCCGGCGCGAAAGGCCCAGTGCCCGAATTCAGCGAGGAAGAGATCTACGCGATCGAGGAGCATCGCTTCGCGCCGCTGACCAAGCTGTTCTGGCGCGAGGCCGAACCGCGCTTCGACACCCTCCCCACGCTGATCGCCGATCTCGAAGCGCCGCCGCAGACGCCCGAGCTTGCGCCCGCGCCCGAGGCGATCGACCTCGCGGTGCTCAAGCGGCTGGCCGGCGAGCCGGTGGCCGACGGCGTCAAGGGGCCGGGGCTGGTGCGCCGATTCTGGGAAGCGTGCTCGCTGCCCGATTTTCGCCAGCTCGGCGCGGACGTACACGCGCGCTTCGTCGCGCGGCTGTGGCAGGATCTCGCGCAAGGCCATCTGGGCGCGGACTATGTGGCCGCGCGCATCGCCGAGCTCGACCGTACCCAAGGCGACATCGACACGCTGCAGGGCCGTATCGCCGCGATCCGCAGTTGGGCCTATATCTGCCAGCGTCCCGACTGGGTGCTCGCGCGCGACGAAATGGCCGCGCGTGCAAGAGCGGTGGAAGCGAAGCTGTCGGATGCGCTACACGCGCGGCTGACCGAACGTTTCGTCAACCGGAGGACTGCGATTCTGATGAAGAGCCTGGGCACCGATCCGGCGCTGCTGCCGGTCAGTCTGGCGGAAGACGGCGCGCTGCTGGTCGAGGACGAGCCGATCGGCCGTATCGCGGGCTTCCGCTTCACGGTCGATCACACCGCGAGCCACGGCGACCGCAAGATGCTGCTCGCCGCGGGCGAGAAGGCGC
>CAMPIA010000021.1 GCA_946886175.1 uncultured Altererythrobacter sp. | reverse complement strand
GGAACGAGGTTCTGCGGCCGCTCGTGCGCGAGCTTGCGGACGGCGCCATCGCGGGCATGCCGCTCGACCGGCGAGCGCGTTCGTGGAGCGGGTTCGATCCGCAGTTCAGCCGCCGGCTGGGCGCGGCGGGTCTGCTCGGGCTGACTTTGCCGAAACGCTATGGCGGCGGCGGGCGGGGGCCCTTCGCGCGCTTCGTGGTGGTCGAGGAACTGCTCGCGGCGGGCGCGCCGGTCGCAGCGCACTGGATCGCCGACCGGCAGAGCGCGCCGCTGATCCTGCGGTTCGGGACCGAGGCTCAGCGCGAAGCCTACCTGCCGCGCATCTGCCGCGGCGAGGCGCTGTTCTGCATCGGGATGAGTGAGCCAGGTGCGGGCTCGGACCTCGCCTCGGTCCGCACTCGCGCCGAGCCCACCGCCGATGGCTGGCGGCTCACCGGGCAGAAGATCTGGACCACCGGCGCGATGCACGCCGATTACATGATCGCGCTCGTGCGCACCTCGGGGGGCGCGGAGGACCGGCAGAGCGGATTGTCGCAACTGATCGTCGATCTCAAGGCGCCGGGCGTCACCGTGCGTCCGATCGCGGACCTGGCGGGCGACGCGCATTTCGCCGAAGTCTTCTTCGACGAGGTCGAACTGGCCGGCGACGCGCTGATCGGCGCCGAAGGCGAGGGCTGGGCGCAAGTCACCGCCGAGCTCGCGTTCGAGCGCAGCGGCCCGGAACGCATCTATTCGAGCGTGGTGCTGCTCGAAGGCTGGCTCGATCACCTGCGCGCGGCCGGCCGGAGCGACGATGCGACGGCGATGCTGGCGGGCGGGCTGATCGCGAAGCTGGCCACACTGCGCGCAATGTCGATCGCCTGCACCGCGCGGCTCGCGGCGGGCGAGAGCCCGGTGGTCGAGGCTTCGCTGGTCAAGGATCTCGGCACCAGCTTCGAGCAGGCGCTGCCCACCGCGATCGCCGACGACCTTGCGAGCCATCCGGTCGAACCGATCGCACCCGAACTGAGGCGCGCGCTCGAATACCTGACGCTGGTCGCGCCGAGCTTCTCGCTGCGCGGCGGGACGCGCGAAATACTGCGCGGGATCATCGCGCGCGGATTGGGACTGCGGTGATGGCGGCGGACGAACTCGTCGAGCCGTTCGAACGAATGCTCGCCCAGCTTTTCTCGCCAGCGCGACTGCGCGAAATCGAGCGGGACGAGGATTGGCGCACGGAGCGGAGCGAGATCGAGCGCTCGGGTTTCCTCGATGCGCTCGCGCCCGAGGGCACGGGCGGCGCGGCACTCGATTTCGGCGCGGTCGTGCCGCTGTTCGTCGCGCTCGGCCGCCACGCCGCGCCGCTAGAGATCGGCGCGGCCATGATCGCGCGCGGCACGCCCGACGAAGCGAAACGTGCGGCGGCGAACGCGGTGCTTCATGCCGCCGCCATCGCCGGCGCGGCCGACCGGCTGCTGGCGATGACCGTCGCCCATGCGAACGAGCGGGTCCAGTTCGGCAAGCCGGTCGGGCGGCAGCAGGCGGTCCAGCAGCAGCTCGCGACGATGGCGGAAGAAACGGTCGCAGTGCGGATCGCGGCGGAATTGGCGGGACATGCGCGATGGCCCGATGCGCGCCGCGCCGCGCTCGCCAAGTTCGTCGCTTCGGACGCTGCGCCGCGCATCGCCGCGGTCGCGCACGCGGTCCACGGCGCGATCGGCATGAGCGCCGAGCACGACGCGCAGCTTTTCACCCGGCGGCTGCATGCGTGGCGTGCGGCTTGCGGATCGGAGAGCCTCTGGGCGCGGCGTCTCGGTGCGGAGCTGATCGCCTCGGGCGAACGGCCGGTGGACTGGGTCCGAGGTAGTCTGTTCGGCGAAATCTGATCCGCCCCGGCGCGAGCACGATCAAGTCCGCCGAACAGTTTAGCTAGTCTTCGACCCGCGCGATCGTGCGTCCGTCGCCCGCCGACGAGAGCGCGAGCCGCGCGCCGAACGGCTCGCCCGTCTCGAACAGCGCCCGCGTGGGTCCGTCGGCGAGATCGGCGTTGGCCGCCACGCGCGCGCCCTGCGGATCGCGGCCGAGAACGATACCGACCGGGCCGTGCCTGCTCTCGGCGATGGTGTAGCTTTCGACCGTCAGGCTGCCCCCCGGCTGCGCCGCGATGGCGATACGCTGGGCCGGACCCTCGGCCCGCTGCCAGCGGTCGCCCCCGGTCCAATCTGCGGGCTCGGTCGAATAGATGCCGGTCGCGTACTTGCTCATGAAGCCGCCGTTCGCGCCGACCAACGCATAGCCCCCGCGATTCGTCCGCACGCGCACGACCGCCTCGGCGATGGCGTGGGTCGAATAATTGTTGCCCGCGCCGCCGAAGAACGGCAGCCCGCCGGTCAGCGTCAGCCCGCGCGGGTCGTCGATCGCAAGGCCGAAATGATCGGTCACATTGAACACGGGGATAGCGAAGCAGGAATAGAGGTCGAGATAGCGGATCGCGTCGAGCGAACGCCCGGCGCGCGCCAGCGCAGTCTCGAGCGAAGCGATCGAGGCCGGGCTGCGCGACAGGTCGGGCCGTTCCATCACCGGCGGCTCGGTCGCGTCGGCAACCGCGTGGATATGGACCCAGCGATCCTCGGGGATGCCGAGTTCGCGCGCCTTTCCGGCCGAAACGATGATCAGCGCCGCGGCCTGGTTCACCTGGTCGCGCGAAACGGTCATCCGGGGATAGGGCTCGGCGACGATCCGGTTGCGCGGGGTTGCCGTCGCCAGCTCGTGCGCACTACGAACTTCGCGCGAAGCAGCGTGGGGATTGGCCGCAGCGACTTGCGTGAACGGCGCGAAGAGCGCGCCCATCGCCTGGCGATAGTCGGCCAGCGACACGCCCAGCCGGGCGCGGCGCGCGTTCTCGAACAGCGCGTAGTGCGCGATCGCGCTGACCGCGCCGTGCCGGAGCAATGCGGCATCGAACATGCCCTCCAGCCCGAAGCCGCGATCTTCGAGCTCGCCGCCGATCGCTTCCGACCAGTCGCGCGTCTCGCCCGCGTCCAGCAAGGCGCGCACGGTCGAGATCGCTTCCGAACCGACAATCGCCGCCGCCTCGCTGCGCCCCGCAGCGATCTCGCTCGCGAGCTCGCCGACGAGCTTCTGGCTGGTCTGCCCGCCCGTGGTCTCGAGGATCGCGCGGCGCGGGTCGGCGCCCACCCGCTGCCCGATCGCGCGCGGCGGGTTGTCCGCCCGGCCGAACGGCGTCTTCGCATCGGGTCGCGAAATCTCGAACTGGCGGATCGCGCCGATCGTGTCGATCACCTTGGCGAGGTCGCCGGCCGCGCGCGCGTCGGCGATCGCCGCCGTCAGCGCCTCGCCAGCCAGATCCATGTACGAAAGCGCGCGGTATCCCGCGTCCTGCGGGCGTTCCGAATATTGTCCGACGCCGACGATTACGGGGGTGCGGTCATGCGGCGGTTGCTCTTCCATCGCCGCGAGCTTAGCGACGGTGCGGTGTTGGACAAGACCGCATTCCGCAACGCGCTCGGCAGCTTCGTGACCGGGGTGACGATCGTCACCGCGCGCGACGGCGAGGGCATGCCCGTGGGCCTCACCGCGAACAGCTTCAATTCGGTTTCGCTCGATCCGCCGATGGTGCTGTGGAGCCTCTCGCTCGACAGCCACAGCCTGCCCGCCTTCCGCGACGCGCGGAGCTGGGCGGTGCACGTGCTCGGGAGCGGCCAGCAGGCCATGTCGGACCGCTTCGCGGCGCGCGGCGCGGACAAGTTCGCCGGGCTCGAACTGGCAGACGGGCCCGAGGGCGCGCCGCTGATCGCAGGCTGCGCGGCCCGCTTCGGCTGCCAGGCGCGCTTCGAATACGAGGGTGGGGACCACGCGATCTTCCTGGGCGAAGTGGTCGATTTCGGGCGTAGCGAGGCCGAGCCGCTGATCTACCATGGCGGGCGCTACGGCCGGCTCATGCCGGCGGACAACGCTGCGCTTGACCCGCAGGATCACGCGCAACTGGTCGCTGCGGGGCTGATTCGCGAGCAGGGCGGCGAATGGCGGCTGACCGAGGCGGGGCGCGCCCAGCTTGCTCTCCTGCACAGGATAGAGGACTAGAACCGCACGAAGTGCGCGAGCGCAAGCGGCGATGGGGGCGCTGTTGCCATGGCATCAGAGGGCGAGCTTGCCGAACGGCTGACGTCGATCCTCGACTGCGAGGCCGCCGATGCCGCACGTCTCGCACCCGCCTTCCGCGAGCGGCGCCTGCCGCACGCCGCCGTGCTGGCGGGCCCGGCGCAACCGATGGCGCTGTGCTGGTTCGTGGTCGATGGCAGCCTGAGCCTCTCGATGTTCGGCGAGGACGGCCAGATGGCGCAAGTCGCCACTTTCGGCCCCGGCGAGCTCGCCGGGGCGTTTCCCGAACCGCGCGAGCAGGTCGGCGAGCTGCGCGCGCACGGATCGACCGAACTGATCGAGGTCGAGACCGCGCGCCTGCTCGATCTCGTCGCCAGCGAACGAGCCGTGGGCCGCGGCATGGCGCTGCTGCTCGCGCGGCAGCAAGCGCTGCTGGTCGACCGGCTGGCCGGGCGGATGATGCTCTCGGCCGCCGGGCGGGTCTACGCCGAGCTTCTTCGGTTCGCGGACGACCGCGCGACGATCGCCCCGCCGCCGGTCGTCACCGCGCTCGCGCTGCGCGCCCATACCGCGCGCGAAACCGCCTCGCGCGCGCTTGCGGTGGCAGAGCGGCGCGGACTGATCGAACGCGATCACGAGGCGCTGCGGATCGTCTCGGCGGACCGGCTGCGCGCGCTGGTGGTGTAGCGCCTCAGGGCAAATAAATACGGTAGAGATCGCTCGTGCCGCGCGCATGCCCGACCGACCCGGCGAGTTCGGCATCGAGGGTGGGCTCGGCGAGACGGGCGAGCGCCAGCGCGTCGGCGCTGGCCCAAAGCCCGGGCGCGCCGGCTGCCGCGGCGGCGGCCGCCGCCACGTCGTCCTGCGCCGGCTCGCCGGCCTGAACGTCGAGCCCGAGCGGCTTCTCCGATTGGCCTCGCGCCGCCGTGAGCGCGTCGGACATGCGGCCGAACCGGGCGATGCCGGGCGGCGAGGACGCGGCGGCGAGCACGATCTGGACGGTTGTCGCGTCCCCGGGCGCGAAGCCCGCGAAGTCGACCGACCGCTCGAGCTCGATCGTCGCTGTCGGGTTGCCTGTCGCCGACCAGGCATGCCACGCCTTGGCGATCTCGGGCTCGCCGCCTTCGGGCGCAACCGCGCGCAGACCGGTCGCGGTCGTTTCGAGGTCGCTCGCACGGCCGATCGCCAGCCCCTTCGCGATCTGCGCCGCGAGGCCGCTGGCGACCGCGTCCATCGCGGTTCCGGGCGGCGCGACGTGCACCGACGCAGCCCGCTCCAGGCAGGCGTCGAAGCGCGGGCCCCAGTCCGGCGACACCGCCGTCACCGAAGCCGCGCGAAAGCGCTCCACCTCCACCGGGAGCACCAGATTGAGTTCGGCATCGCGCGCCAGCAGCGCTTCGGCGACGAGAATGTCGGTTCCCGCAGCGAGCGCGCCATAAGCCTCGCACGGCGCGATCTCCGCCACCGCCTGCTCGATCCGCTCCCGCGCCGCCCGGTCGCCGGGAGCAAGCGCCATAACGCCGCCGTACGCGAGGATCGGCGGCGGGGTGAAGGCGTCGAGCCAGGCGCGGGGCCGGCCGGTTTCGCCGAGCAGGAGCCGGAACTGCCGCAGCGCGATCGCGTGATCTTCCCACGCTCGGGGCGCGAGCGCTACGGCCTGCGCCAAGCTGGCACGCGCCGCATCCATCTCCCCCTGGACCAACTCGGCCTCGGCGCGCGTTGCCGCGAGCCAGTAAGGCGTATCGGGCGCATGATCGCCGCCGTCCAGCAGCGCGAGCACCTCGCCCGCCATCCCGCTCGCGCGACCGGGGTCGTTCGCCATGGCGTAGAGCGAGGCGGCATTGATCAGCGCATATGTCGAAGCGCGCCCGTCTGCGCGCACGGCGGCGAGATAGCGCTCGGCCGCCTGCGCGAAGAGCGCCGCACGCTCCGCGCGATCGCTGGCCCGGGCCGCGCGGTACTTGAGCGCGCGGCCGGCGTGGATGTGGTCGTCGGTCGCGGTGGCGATCGCCGGTCTCCTTTTCCCGACGCGCTGTGTCCTACGCCCCGGTCGGTATGACAAGGAAGGAAACGCCGGGCGGGTGCGGCCCGCCGTGCCAGAGCTCCGGTCCGGCCGAATCCTGGCCCCGCAACAGCGGATCGTCCGGATCGGGCATCATCCAGCCGGGGAAGGGAAGCCGTTCGTCGTCGAAGGCGAAGGCGAAGGGTACGCGCACGATCGGGCTGCCGATCGCCTTCATTTCGGCCGCGACCTGCCAGCGCTCGATATCGGCGGTGTCGAACGCGAACGAGGCCGTGCGGCCGTCAGGCGCCCGGGCGATCTCCTTGATGATTGCCGAAACGTCGGGCCCGCCGGGCGACCCGGCAACGAACGGCGGATCGGCGAAGCGCACGGTATATCGCTGGCCGCCATGCTGGTAGTCGGCGTCGATCGTGAACACGCATCTGGTCCGCCCGCGCGCAGATCCCCCGTCGATATCGAGCAGGCGGTCGCCGGCTCCGGCGTGGGCGGCAGCCGCCGGGGACGGCGCTTGCGCATATGTCATCCACCTGCGCTCGCCGTGCTTGGCCTTGGTATCGTCCATGGCGATGGTGAAGCGCCATTCGGTCTCGGGCGGGGCGGTCTCGGGCGGGGCGGTCACGGGCAGTCTCCCTCGGCGATGAGATTTTGGATACGCGTGCGATAGGCTCGCCAGCCGGCGTTTGCCGGGTCGCGTTCGGCGAGTACGCCGCTGACCTCGAGTGCGCGCGCCAGGTAACGATCGGCCTCGTCGCAGATTCCCTCGCGGCGGAGCAGCTCGGCGTGGCGAACATGGACCTGCATCTGCTGCTCGCGGTGATGCATGTTGTCCGGCTCGGCGGCGACCAGCTCGTCGATCGCTGCGAGATAGCGCGCCGCAGCCGCGGAGGCGGCCGCGTCGTCGCCTGCGCGCCAGTGCGCGTCGGCGAGCCACATCAGGTGGAACACGAGGTCGTAGATCGCGGTGCGGTCGCCATCGGCGCGCTCGATCAGCGCTTCGTTGTGGGCGACGGCGCGCTCCAGGTGCGGTAGCGCGTCGGCGGGGCCGCCGCCGGTCTGGAGCATGGTCGAACCCACGTTGGCCTCGGTATAGGCCGCCTGCCGCAGCCATTCGGGCCTCACCGCACCCCAGTCGGCGATCCGCCGCAGCAGCGCCAGCGCCTCGCGATATTCGCCCAGCGCGCGCGCATGGTCGCCCTGAGCGACCGACAGCAGGCCGAGGCGATTCACGCTCGCCGCGTGGTCGAGCACGAAGCGGGGGTCTTTCGGCGCATCGGTCAGGCGTGCGCCGGTCGCGCGATTCGCCGCCTCGAAATAGCGCCGCGCTTCGCCGAACTCGCCCTTGGCGGCGTGGTCCGAACCCATGACCTGCATGACGTCGGAACAGTTGCGATTGCTCTCGCCCGCGCCCGACACGCTCGCCTGCTTGCGGCAATATTCGAGCACTTTGGGATAGAACTCCATCGCCACGTCGAGCCGCCCGAGCGCGAGCAGTTGCTGGCGGAAATCGCGCACGAGATAGCGGTTGAGGTCTTCGGTGTTGCGCGCCTGCGCCTCGGCGCGCTGCTGCGCGGCAATCGCGTCGCGGCGCGAATCGAGAGCGAATGCGGTCATCGCCAGCAGGACTAGCGCGAGCGCGGCGCTCGCCACCGTGACCGCGGTCACGCGCCGCAACCGCCGCTGAGCGTCGCGTTGAATCAACGCGTCGAGCGGCACACCGACCACGCCGGCGACGATCTTGAGGAAGGCGAGCTTCGGCCCGTCGCCCTCGGCGCGGAAATCGGCCGCGAGCGGCTCTACCCCGCCTTCGGTCAGCGCGGCGGGGAACGCGGTCGCGGGTTCGCCCTCGAACAGCGCAGCGAGGATCGGCCCGTCGGGGTGAAGCTCGCGGAACAGCGCGATCTCGCGCGCGACCCAGTGCGAGCCCGGGGTCGCGGGCGTGCACACGACGACCAGCGCGCGCGACGCCGCAAGCGCTTCGCGCACCGCGCGCGAGAGGTCGTTGCTTGCCGAAAGGTCCTCGCGGTCGCGGAACACCGGGCCGACGCGATCGCCCCATGCGGCCGCCTGGCCGTGCGCCTCGGCCAGCCGCCGCGGCAGGCGATAGCTCTCGAGCCGCGTCTGGAGCGCGCGGGCCTGGCGCGCGTCGGCATGGGCATAGCTGACGAAGGCGCGAAACCGATCCGCGCCGCTTCCCCCTTGCTGCACGTTGCTCCCCCGAACCATGCCTGCGCCCCTTGCGGCACGCTACAGCGGCGCGCGGCGCGGGGGAAGTCCGCGCGAACCGGCGCATTCTCTTGCACATATAAAAATATCTTTATATGTTGCTTCTCCAATGCGTATCGAGGCGATCATGCGGGCGCTTGCCGACCCCACCAGGCTGCGGATCATGCGGCTGCTCGCGGCGATGGAGCTGGCGGTGGGCGAGCTCGCGCAAGTGCTCGGGCAGAGCCAGCCGCGCGTGTCGCGCCATGTCGGCATTCTGTGCGATGCCTCTCTTGCCGAGCGTCACCGCGAAGGCAGCTGGGTGTTCCTGCGCGCGAGCGTGGGAAAGCAGCGCGGCGACGCTGTGGGCGAGGCGGTGGCGCGCCTGCTCGCCACCGCCGAGCGCGAGGATCGCGAATTCGCCGCCGCCTGCGCCGACGATCGCCGCCAGCTCGCCGCGATCCGCTCCGCGCGCGAAAGCGGCGCGGAAGCCTACTTCGCGCGCCACGCCGAGCATTGGGACGAGTTGCGCCGGCTTCACAGCCCCGACCGGCTCGTCGAGGAGCGCCTCGCCGAAGCGCTCGGTGGCGAACCGCTTGGCCATGTGCTCGACATCGGCACCGGCACCGGGCGCATGGCGCAGCTTTTCGCCGGGCGCGCCGAGCGCGTGGTCGCGCTCGACAAGAGTCTCGACATGCTGCGCTTCGCCCGCGCCAAGCTGCAGAACCTGCCGTCCGAAGCGGTCGAACTGGTGCAGGGCGATTTCGCCGCGCTGCCGTTTCCGGCACAGAGCTTCGATACCGTGTTGCTGCACCAGGTGCTCCACTTCGCGCAGGACCCCGCGGCTCCGCTCGCGGAAGCCGCGCGCGTCGTCAGGCCGGGTGGGCGGATCGCGATCGTCGATTTCGCGGCGCACGAGCGCGAGGAGCTGCGCGATCGCCACGCGCACGTCCGGCTCGGTTTCACCGATGCCGCGATCGGCGCGCTGCTGGCCGAGGCGGGCTTCGCGCCCGCGCCGCCGATCGCGCTCGACGAGGGCGAGCTGGTGGTCAAGATCTGGCTCGGTACGCGGCTCGCCGCCGCGGCTGCAGCGCAAAGGAAAATTGCCGAATGAGCCCCACCTTCGACCAGATGCAGGAAGCGCGCACCGCGCTCGACGCGCCGCTTTTCTCCGGCCTGCCGGGCGATATCGACGTGTCGTTCGAATTCTTCCCGCCCAAGACCGAGAAGATGGCGCAGACGCTATGGGACAGCGTCGAGACGCTCGCCCCGCTGGGGCCGCGCTTCGTTTCGGTGACCTATGGCGCGGGCGGTTCGACCCGCGAGCGCACCCATGAACAGGTCGTGCGGATCAACCGCGAGACCGGCATCCCCGCTGCCGCGCATCTCACCTGCGTCGAGGCGACGCGCGAGGAAATCGACGCGGTCGCGCGGCATTATTGGGAAAGCGGCATCCGCCACGTCGTCGCGCTGCGCGGCGATGCGCCCGACGGCCAGTCGCGCTACGCCCCGCACCCGGGCGGCTATGCCAATGCGGCCGAGCTGATCGCCGGGCTGAAAGCGGTCGCCCCGTTCGAGATTTCGGTCGCGGCCTATCCCGAGACCCACCCGGACTCGGCCAGCGCCGCGGCCGATCTCGACAACCTCAGGCGCAAGTTCGACGCCGGGGCGACGCGCGCGATCACGCAGTTCTTCTTCGAGCCGGAATGCTTCTTCCGCTTTCGCGACAAGGCCGCGGCGGCGGGGATCGACGGCGAGATCGTGCCCGGCGTCATGCCGGTGATGAGCTTCGCCAGCGTCCAGCGCATGGCGGGTCTGTGCGGCACCGCGATCCCCGGCTGGATGGCGGGTCTGTTCGACGGGCTCGACGAGCACCCCGCCGCGCGCCAGCTCGTCTCCGCCACGATCGCCGCCGAGCTGTGCCGCCGCCTTTACGCCGGCGGGGTGCGGCAATTCCACTTCTACACGCTGAACCGCGCCGAGCTGAGCTACGCGATCTGCCACATGCTCGGACTGCGGCCCAAGGGAGACGCCCAATGAGCGCCCGCGAACGACTGAACGCCGAAGCTGCGAAGCGCGTGCTGATCAAGGACGGACCTTATGGCACCGCCATCCAGCGCGCGAAGCTCTCGGCCGAAGACTACGCCGGCGACACCGGCCTGTCGCACGACCAGAAGGGCAACAACGACCTCGTCAACCTGACCCAGCCGCAAGTGATTCGCACAATCTGCGACAGCTACATCGCGGCCGGCGCGCATGTCCTTGCCACCAACACCTTCAACGCCAACCGCATCAGCCAGGCCGACTACGGCGCCGAACGGCTGGTGCACGAGCTCAACGTGTCGGCGGCAAAGGTCATCCGCGAGGCGGTCGACGCGGCGAGTGCGAAGGACGGCGTGCCGCGCTTCGTCGCCGGCGCAATGGGGCCGACCAACAAGACGCTGTCGCTCAGCCCCGACGTCGAGGATCCCGGTTTTCGCGAAGTCACCTTCGACGAAGTCAAGGACGTCTATCGCGAGCAGGCGACCGCGCTGGTGGAGGGCGGGAGCGACTTCATCCTCGTGGAAACCGTGTTCGACACGCTCAACTGCAAGGCCGCGATCATGGCAGTGAAGGAGCTGGAGCGCGAGATGGGGCAGGACCTGCCGCTGATGCTCTCGCTCACGCTCACCGACCTCTCGGGCCGCAATCTCTCGGGGCATACTGTCGAGGCGTTCTGGTACGCGGTGCGCCACGCCAGACCCGCAACGATCGGGCTCAATTGCAGCTTCGGCGCCGAGCAGTTGCGCTCGCACGTCCAGCTTCTCTCGGGCATCGCCGACACGCTGCTGATGGCCTATCCCAACGCGGGCCTGCCCAACGAGCTCGGCGAGTACGACGAGGAGCCCGAAACCACCGCCGCGCTGGTCAAGGCGTGGGCGGAGAGCGGCCGCGCCAATATTCTCGGCGGATGCTGCGGCTCTACCCCCGAGCATATTGCTGCGATCGCCCAGGCGGTCGAAGGGGTCGCCCCGCGCAAGGTTTCCGCCCGCGATACCAGGATGCGCCTCGCCGGGCTCGAGCCATTCTCGATCGCGGCCTGACCCTTCGAGACGCTCGGACATGCGCCTCGCTCCTTAGAACGAACGGGGAGTGGGGCGGGATTTTCAATTACCGTTCGTCCTGAGGAGACTTGAAGCCCTGAGCCTGTCGAAGGGCTGAAAGTCGTCTCGAAGGATATCTTGCAAACAATGACCGACCAACCATCCACCTCTCGCTTCGTCAATATCGGCGAGCGCACCAATGTCACCGGATCGGCCCGCTTCAAGAAGCTGGTCATGGAGGGCGACTACGCCGCCGCGGTCGAGGTCGCGCGCCAGCAGGTCGAAAACGGCGCGCAGGTGATCGACGTCAACATGGACGAGGGCCTGCTCGACGCGGTCCATGCCATGACCACGTTTCTCAAGCTGATCGCGGCCGAGCCCGATATCGCGCGCGTGCCGGTGATGATCGACAGCTCGAAGTGGGAGGTGATCGAAGCGGGGATCAAATGCGTTTCGGGCAAGCCGATCGTCAATTCCATCAGCATGAAGGAAGGCGAGGAGCAGTTTCTCGAGCACGCGCGGCTGTGCATGGACTACGGCGCCGCCGCGGTCGTCATGGCGTTCGACGAGACCGGCCAGGCGGACACCAGGGAGCGCAAGGTCGAAATCTGCACCCGCGCCTACAAGCTGCTGACCGGGATCGGCTTCCCGCCCGAAGACATCATTTTCGACGCCAATATCTTCGCCATCGCCACGGGGATCGAGGAGCACGATCGCTACGGGCTCGACTTCCTCGAAGCGGTGAAGGAGATCAAGACCGCCTGCCCGCACGCGCACACCAGCGGCGGCCTCTCCAACCTCAGCTTCAGCTTCCGCGGCAACGAGACCG
>CAMPIA010000020.1 GCA_946886175.1 uncultured Altererythrobacter sp. | reverse complement strand
CGATCACCGGCATCTACACCGTGCTCGCCGACGGCGACGACCAGAACGATCCGGTGGTCGACACCGCGCGTTCGATCCTCGACGGCCACATCGTGCTCTCGCGCGACCTCGCGCAGCGCGGGCAGTATCCGGCGGTCGATGTCGGCGCCTCGCTCAGCCGCGTGATGAGCGACGTCGCCGATCCGCGCCAGAACGCCCTCGCGCGCAAGCTGCGCGCGCTCGTCTCGGCCTACGAGAGCAATCGCGACCTGCTCCTGATGGGCGCCTATCGCGCCGGGGCCGATCCGTTGATCGACCGCGGCATCGCGCTTCACCCGCAAATCTCGGCCTTCCTCAAGCAGGAAACCGGCGAGCGGATTTCGCTCGATCGGGCGATGACCGACCTGGAAACGCTGGTCGGAAATGACGAGTGACCGGGGGCGTCTGCGCCGCGCGGCGCTGATCGAACGCATGCGCTCGGCCGAGCATCGGCAGGCCGCGGCCGAGGCGCACCGCGCCGAAGCGGTGCGCCAGAAGCTCGAACAGCTTTCCGAACGCACGCGCACGCTCTCGCAGCTCTATGCCTTGCGCGACACCTCGCGCGATGGCGCGGACCTGCGCAGCGCGAGCCTGCTAGGGAGCCATCTGCACGACCTGGGCGCCACCGCCTCGCGCCAGGCGGCCGACGCGCGGCGCGAAGCCGACGACCGGCTGGCCGATCTCGCGGTCGCCGATCGCAGGTTGCAGAAAGCCGAGGAGGGCCGGCGCGACCTCGCCCGTTCGATCGTCGATCGCGCCGCCAGGCAAGATCCCGCGTCTTCGAGGAAAACTGGCACGCATCTTGAATAGCCGGAGCGGTAACAACCGTACGGCAGGCCGATGATCTCCCAGCTCCTCTCCAAGGCGAAACTTCCCTCGATCTTCGAGCGCGGCGCCGCCGCGCCTGCCGGGCGTGGCGATAGCCCCAAGGCAGCTGGCTTCTCCTCGATTCTCACCGCGCAGGGCGCGGATACGGGCGCCGCAGGCAAATCGTCGACGCCCGCGTCTGCGGAACAAGTTCCGTCCGACGCCGCCGCAGCCGCCGGCGCGGCCGCACCCGCCATTGCCGCAAACGGCAAGATTTTGCCGCCCGCACTGCCGGTGCTTGCCGTTCCGGCAAACGCCGAAGGCGAAGCGGGCGAGCCGGCCTCCGGCGAAACCGACGCGAGCGAGGGCGAGAACGCCGCCGGGGCCGCGGTCGACCCCGCAAACGTCGCGGCCATCGTCGCAGCCAGCCAGGCGGTGCCGTCGCTCGCCGTCGCCACCGGCGAAACGCCTTCCGACACCGCATCCGCGCAGACCGCCTCGATGCAGACCACGGCGCGCGCGCTCGCGGCGTCGCTGCCGGTGGCATCGGGCGACGACGGCGCGAGCGCACCGGGCGCCACCGCACCGGCGCGCAACGACGCCGCTCCCGCCGCGTCGGTCGCGCTTAAGGTCGCGCCGCTGCCCGCGGACGGCGAGCAGCAGAACGCCCCGCGTGAAGCGCTCGCGGCGGCCAAGTCCGAAGTTTCCGCCGCCGAACCGCGCCTCGCCGCGAACGCCGGCGACCGCTCGGCGCAGCGCGACCCGTCGGGCGAGCAGCGGCCGGCCCCTGAACTCGCCGCCAGGCCGGCCCTCAAGACCGTCGCCGAAACGGCGCCGATGCCGCCCGCTCCGGGCAATTCCGCGCCCTCCGTCGTCGCGGTTCCCGCACCGGCCGAGTCCGCGGTGGACGGCGTGCGGCCGTTCGCGGCCGAGCGCCCCGGTCTCGAAAGCCAGGTCGCCCGCGAACTGACCCGCATCGTCGACAGCCTCTCGGCCGCGCGCGAGTCGCTGACCGCGAAGACCGCGACGCTCGCCTTCGACCATGCCGAATTCGGCGAGCTTTCGCTGCGCTTCGACCAGCGGCGCGACGGCCAGCTCGCGGTCCAGCTTTCGGCTGCCGATCCCGACGCGCATCGCGCGGTCGCGGCGGCGGTCGCCGAGCGTCCGGCCTTCGCCCAGAGCGATGCCGGCGCGGGCGCGCAGCAGCAGCAGGGGCAGGCGGGCGCCAACGGCTCGGCGCGGGGCACGGCGAGCGATCGCGAGAGCAACAACGCAGGCAACAATGCCGCCCGCCAGGAACGCAACGAACAACAGCGCGGACAGGCCCGCGGCGACGACACAGGCCGGGGCGGCGAGCGCCGCTCGGGCATATTCGCCTGATCGGGCGACCATTTTTCTACCGGGGACACGGGAATGAGTGACAAGAAGCAAACGAAGGAAAAGTCGGGCAAGGGCAAGGGTCTGCTCAAGCTCGCGCTGCTCGCCGTGGTGCTCGCCGGTGTCGGCGGCGGCACGGTGTTCGGCCTGATGGCCGCCGGCGTGATCCAGACGGCCGGGGCCGAAGCCAAGGAAACCGGGCCGCAGTTCGTGCTCAAGGGCGAGGAGGATCCTTACGCTCCGCCCGCGCCCAAGGGCGAGGACGGCGGCGCGCTCGTCTATGGCGAGGGCGGCAGCAAGTACCGCACCGCCTACTTCAGCTTCGCCGAGGACTTCACCTCGAACCTGCGCGACAGCGACGGTCTGATCCAGGTGAGCCTCGCCGCCTCGACCCGCCGCGACGGGCGCGTGCTGATGTGGCTCGACGAGCACAGCCTGGCGATCCGCTCGCGCCTCCTCGTCGAGCTCGCCGATACTCCCGAGGATGAGGTGATGTCGAGCGAAGGCAAGAAGCGCCTGCAGCAACGCCTGACCGCCGCGGTCAACGACGTGCTGGTCGCGCAGGAAGGCTTCGGCGGCGTCGACAACGTCTACTTCCGGACCTTCATCGTCCAATGATGCAGCATTCGGTCCCCACGGCCGCGGCGCGCGCCGCGAGCCATTGTTCCGCGCTGCTCAGCCAGCGCGAGACGCAGGTCGAGCTCGGCCCCGAATTCGAGCGCTTCGGCGCGCGGCTGGCCGGCGCGTTGCGCGCCTGCATCGCCGCGGTGACCGACGACGCCGAAGTGCGGATCGGCTCGCTCGGCGCACAGGCGATCTCGGGCGCGCAGCTCCCCGAACAGTGCGCCCCGCTCGTGGCCACCAGCCGCCACCTGTTCGGGATGGCGGGCCACGTGCTGTTCCTCGCGCTCGACGGGCGCGCGATCCTCGGACAGCTCGACCGCACGTTCGGCGGCACCGGCGAAGTCGGCGAGCCGCTCCCGGCGAAGCTCCCGCACACCGCGGGCCTGCTCGCCCAGCGGCTCGAGAAGCAGGTCCTCGCCGCGATCGCCGGCGAACTGGGCGGGCTCGATTTCCGCCCCGACGCGATGGTCGCCGACCGCCGCGCGCCGTTCCTGCCCGACGCCGAGCTGACCGTGCTCTCGCTGGAAGTCTCCGCGCACGGCCGCGAATGGCGGATTGTGCTCGCGGTCGAGACCGCCGCGCTGTCCTCGCTCCTGCCCAAGCGCGCTTCTGTCCCGCGCGCGCCGACCTCGCGCCGCAAGCCGGGGATCGACGAGGCGCCTTTCGCCGACCTTCCGCTCTCCGCCGGGGCGCGGCTGGTCGACATGGAAATACCCCTTCACCGCCTGGCTGCGATCACGCCCGGGGCGGTGATCCCGATCAAGGTCGCGCGCAGCGTGCCGCTCCAGGTGGGCGAGATCGTCATCGCTCGCGGCACGGTGGGCGAAGTCGACGACCAGGTCGCGCTTCAGATTACCCAGACTTTCACCGGAAAGGATTCGTGATGAACGATGCAACCCAGGGCTTCGGCCTGATCCAGGACATCGACGTCCGCCTCACGGTCGAGCTCGGCCGCACCCAGATGAACCTGCGCGAGGTGCTCGACCTCGCAGAGGAAAGCGTGGTCATGCTCGACCGCCTGACCGACGAGCCGCTCGACGTGCTCGTCAACGGCAAGCTGATCGCCAAGGGCGAAGTGGTGGCCGAAGGCAACCGCTTCGGCCTGCGCATCCTCGAACTGGTCGGCGACGGCCGCGGCAGCGCCTCGCGCGAGCGCCGCGCGCCGCCGATCGAGGTCACTTCGACGCCGGTGGAAAGCGCCGCCTGATGTTCTGGTACGTCCTCAAACTCCTGATTCTGCTGCCGCTGATCGGCCTGATGATCTGGGGCAGCCTCAAGCTCGCGCAGCGCATGCAGGGGAAGTTCGGCGCGCCCCAGGGCGGTACGAAATCGGTGCGGATCGTCGAGACCACGATGCTCTCGCCCACGATGCGACTGGCGGTGATCGAGTTCCACGGGCGCGAGATCCTCGTCTCGACCTCGCGCGCCGGGCTCACCCGCCTCGCCGAAGCGCCCGCGCGCGCGGCGCTGGAGGAAACCATAGCATGAAGCGGCCGACCGCGATCCTGGGCGCGCTCGCCGCGCTCGCGCTGCCGGCCGTCGCCAAGGCGCAGGCCGCCGTGCCCGGCGCGCTCGACCGCGCATTCGGCGAGCTCGGCGGCGCGGGGGGCGAACCGCTGAGCATGTCGCTCCAGCTGCTCCTCGTCATGGGGCTGCTGACGATTCTGCCCGCGCTGGTCCTGATGATGACCAGCTTCACCCGGATCATCGTGGTGCTCGCGATCCTGCGCCAGGCCCTGGGCCTGCAACAGTCGCCGCCGAACCAGGTGCTGATCGGGCTGTCGCTGTTCCTTTCGCTGTTCATCATGGCGCCCACGCTCGAGCGGGTGAACGATGCCGCCATCGCGCCCTACGCCGCCGGGCAGATGAACGCCGAACAGGCGATCGAGGTGGCGGGCGACCAGTTCCACGCCTTCATGATCCGCCAGACGCGCGAGCGTGACCTGGAGATGTTCTCCGACATCGCCGACGCGCCGCAGTTCGCCAGTCCGCAGGACGTGCCGTTCTCGATCCTGCTTCCGGCATTCGTGACCAGCGAGCTCAAGACCGCGTTCCAGATCGGCTTCATGCTGTTCCTGCCGTTCCTGGTGATCGATCTCGTGGTTTCGAGCGTGCTGATGAGCCTGGGCATGATGATGATGAGCCCGATGCTCGTCTCGCTGCCGTTCAAGCTGCTGCTGTTCGTCCTCGTCGACGGGTGGGCGCTGCTGATGGGCTCGCTCGCGGCCAGTTTCGCCTAGCCATGGACGAGCTTCCCATCCTCCTCGCCCTGGCGGACCGCATGTTGTGGATCACCGCGCTGGTCGCGGCCCCCGTGCTGCTTGCCGCGCTCGCGATCGGCCTCGTCGTGGGGCTGGTCCAGGCGGCGACCTCGGTCAACGAGCAGACGCTGACTTTCGTGCCCAAGCTAGCCGCGGTGGCGCTCGTGCTGGTGCTTTTCGGTGCCTCGATGATGGCGCTGCTGGGCGACTTCATGCAGGAAATCTTCATGGAAATCGCCAGGATCGGCCAGTGATCGCACTCGATCTGGGTCTCGGCGCGATCGAACAGGATTTCTGGCGCGTGGTGTTCCTGATGACCCGCATCGGCGCGGGTCTTGTCGCCGCCCCGTTCTTCGGCGCGGCCTCGATCCCGATCACGGTGCGCGTGTGCCTGACCGGGGCGCTGGCGATCTTCGTCGGCGTCTGGCTGCCGGCGATCGAGCCGCCGGAGGCGCTGTTCTCTACCGCCGGGCTGATGGCGGTCGCGGGAGAGGTCGCGATCGGGCTCGCGCTCGGCTTCGTACTGCAGATCGCTTTCGCCGCGCCGACGATCGCCGCGGAGGTCATCAGCGGCGCGATGGGGATGAGCATGGCAATGGCGGCCGACCCGAGCGGCGGCGGCCAGACGACCGCGTTCGGCCAGTATTTCACCATCGTGCTGACGCTGATCTTCCTCGCGCTCGGCGCGCATCTGCACTGGATCGCGCTGCTGGTCGAAAGCTACCGCGCCTTCCCGCCCGGCGACACCTGGATGGGGGCCGACGGGTTCGCCCAGGTGGCGAGCTTCGCCGGGGCGATGTTCGAAACCGCGGTGCGCATCGCGCTGCCGATCACGCTGGTTCTCCTGCTGGTGCAGATGGTCACCGGCGTGCTCAGCCGCTCGGCGCCGGCGCTCAACCTGTTCGCGCTCGGCCTTCCGGCGGGCGTGCTCGCGGGGATCGCCGCGCTGATTATCGCCGCGCCGATGATCTACGACCAGTTCGGCGACATCGTGCAGCTCTCGATCGACCAGGCATCGCGGGTGCTCGTGCGATGAGCGAGACCGCCGGCGAAAAGACCTTCGCACCGACCGACAAGCGCAAGCGCGACGCCGCAAAAAAGGGCGACGTGCTGCGCTCGCGCGAGGCGACCACCGCCGCCGCGATCCTGTTCGGCGCGGCCTGGCTGATGTTCGCCGGGCCGTGGCTGTTCGAAGAGATGAGCGGCATCGTGCGCGAAAGCCTGGTGTTCGACCGCGGGGATATGATCGACTTTCAACCCGGCCGGATGATGACCGCCGGCCTGTTCGTCGCGCTGCCGCCGATCCTGACCATCGCGGTGCCGATGATCGTGCTCGCATTCGTCACCCAGCTCGGCGCCGGTGCGGGCGAAGGACGCTGGGTGAACGAGAACCTCGCGTGGAAGGGGTCGCGCATCAGCCCGCTTTCGGGGCTCAAGCGCATGTTCGGCCCGACCGGCTGGATCGAGATGGGCAAGGGGATCCTCAAGGTCGTCCTGCTCGGCGCGATCGCCTGGTACTGGGGACGCGCCTGGCTCGACACGATCATGGGGCTCGGCAGCGGCAATCTGTCGCAGCAGCTCACCGCCGCCTGGGGCGCGGTGATTTCGCTGCTGTTCGCGCTTGCCGGCGGCCTCGTGGTGATCGCGCTGATCGACGCGCCGATCCAGTGGCTGCGCCGCAACCAGCGGCTCAAGATGAGCCACCAGGAAATGCGCGACGAGCACAAGGAAAGCGAGGGATCGCCCGAGGCCAAGGCCCACCGCCGGCAGCGCCAGCGCGACATCGCCATGGGCGGCGTGGCGCACGCCATGCGCGAGGCGCAGTTCGTGCTCACCAACCCGACCCACTTCGCGGTGGCCATGATCTACGACCCCGACAAGGCCTCCGCGCCGCTGGTGCTCGCCAAGGGCCGCGGCGACAAGGCCGCGGCGATGAAGGAGCTGGCGCGCGAATACGGGGTGCCGATGCTGGAATATCCGCAGCTCGCGCGTTCGGTCTATTACACCACACGCGAAAACCAGACGATCCGCGAGGAACTCTACGCCGCGATCGCTTCGGTGCTCGCGTTCGTCTTCTCGCTCAAGCGCGGCGAAAAGCGCCCGATGCCGGCGATCGACGTGCCGGTGGAGCTACGCTTCGACGCCGATGGCCGCCGGGCCTCTTAAGCCTGACCCTCTGGAGCCGTTCTCAAGCCCATGAGCGAAGTATCGTCCATCATCACCGCGCTCGGAGGCGGCAGCGGGATCGACATGGTCAAGCTGGCCCGCGATCTCGCCGACGCGCAGTTCGCGCTGCGCAACGATCGGCTCGCTGAAAAGAGCGAGGTGCTCGAGCGGCAGATTTCGACCGCCTCGTCGCTCAAGAACTCGCTCTCGCTCCTCGCCAGCGCGCTCGGTTCGCGGGTTCGCGCGGGCGATCTCGCGGTGACGCCGCAGGTCGCCAATCCCTCGGTTGCGAGCGCAACCAGCCCGCTCGGCACCACCGGCGAGGGGTCGTACAGCCTCGAGGTTCTGTCGCTCGCGCGCAACCAGACGCTCGCGAGCCCGGCTTTCGCCAGCCCCGACACCACGGTCGGCGCGGGTTCGCTCACTTTCCGTTTCGGCGCGACCGACGGGGCGGGCTTTACCGAAGACACCGGCCACGCCGCGGTGACCGTGACGATCGAAAGCGGCGCGACGCTGTCGGATGTCGCCAATGCGATCAACGCGCAGGACGCCGGCCTTACCGCCTATGTCGCACAGACCGCGCAAGGCGCGCAGCTCGTGGTCAAGGGCGGCGAGGGCGCGCAGAACGGCTTCATCGTCGAAGCGGCCGAGACGCCGGGCGAGGAAGGGCTCGCCGCGCTCGCCTGGAATCCGGCCGCGGGCGGCGATCCCGCGCAGCTCCTGGCGGCCTCGGCCGACGCGCAGTTCGAACTCGACGGGCTCGCGATGTCGAGCGCGAGCAACGATGTCGGCGTGGTCGCGCCGGGCCTCTCGCTCAAGCTCGCCGGAACCAACGCCGGCGCGCCGACCACGATCGAATTTCCGAGCCCGGTGGCCAATATTTCTACCGCGATGGCGGATCTCGTCAGCGCGATCAACGAGGTTGCGGGCGATCTCAACGCCGCGACCGATCCGCTCGCGGGCGACCTGTCGCGCGATCCTGGCGCACGCACGCTCAGGCGCACGCTGTCGGGCCTCGCGGGCATCGAAATCATGCCCACCGCGCCCGAGGGTGCGCCGCGCACGCTGTCCGATCTCGGGCTCGCGATCGAGCGCGACGGCACGTTCCGGCTCGACACCGCACGGCTCCAGGCGACGCTGGAGCGCGATCCCGCGGGCGTCGCGGCGATGTTCACCACGGGGCTGTTCGGCGTCTACGCCACGTTCGACAGCATTGCCCGCTCGGCATCGTCGACCGGCGATCCGGGTTCTCTCGCGGGTTCGATCGCGCGCTACCAGTCGCAATCGGATCAGGTTTCGGAAGACGCCGCCAAGCTGCTCGACCAGCAGGAACGGCTGCGCGCGACGATGGTCGCGCGCTTCGCCAAGGCGGACGTTCGCATCGGTCAGTCGCAATCGACGCTGTCGTTCCTGCAATCGCAGATCGACGCGTGGAACTCGTCGAAGGACTAGGGGGCCAGGCCAATGCTCTCGCTGAACAATCCGCACGAAGCCTATCGCCGCAGCTCGTTCGACGCGCGCGTGCAAGGCGGCGATTCGGCCGCGCTGGTGCAGCTTTGCCTGGAACAGGCGATCGCCGGGCTCGGCTCGGCGCAGTTCGCGCAGGAGCGCGGCGACCGCTCGCTGCGGAGCAAGGCGTTGACCCGCGCGCTGACCGCGATCACCGCGCTCGAGATGGGGGTCGACCGCGACGCTCCGCTCGCGCAGGCGCTGCTCCAGGTTTACGGCGCGGCGCGCCAGGCCGTGCTCGCCAGCGTGGTCGATTTCGACGCCGACCTGCTGACCTCGGTCCGGAACGACTTCCTCGAGATTGCGACGGCACTTCGCGACCCCGGCTGAAGCGCGATCGAAACGGTTAGTTGCACGAACTAATCTGCCAGCTTGCCAATTTGCAATTGCGACAGGCTTGCCAATAGTTTATTCGCGCCGCATCGGACCGGGGGGTTTGATCGGGTTAGCGGCGGCGGAATTTCTGCGCCGACTTCGTGCGATTTTCCACGTTGAACCTGTTGGGCGGGCAATCGGTTCGGGGTGAATTCTTTTCATGCAAATGAATGACATCGCGGGCGAATCCCCCGTGCATGTAATCGACTGCGACTCGCGGCGCCGGGCCGAGATATCGCGCGAACTCATGGCGCGCGCGGTGCATGCCGAGATCTACGAGGACGCGGCCGAATTCGTGCGCATTCTGCCGTCGGCCGGCTCGATCCTGATGGTCGAGGATGCCGATCGCTGCGATCTGACGGCGCTTCTCGCGCAGCTCCGCGCGAAAGGGCGCTATTATCCGGTCTCGATGTATTGCGAAGCGCCGCAGGCCGCGCTCGTGGTCCGCGCGATGCGCGAGGGGGCGATCGATTACCTCACCTGGCCGTTCGACCATGGCCTGCTGGGCGACGCGCTCGCCCGGCTGCGCGAGGAGGGCGACCGCCGCCGCAAGATCGAGCAGGCTAAGGCCGAAGCAAAGGCCTCGGTCGGCCAGTTGACCGGACGCGAGCACGACGTGCTGGTTTCGCTGCTGCACGGCAATTCGAACAAGCAGATCGCCGCCGCGCTCGAGCTGAGCCCGCGCACGGTCGAGATCTACCGCAAGAACGTGATGCGCAAGCTCGACGCCAAATCCGCGTCCGAAGCGGTGCGGATCGGCATCTACGCCGACTTGTGGGAGCTGCCGACCGGCTAACCGGATCCGCGCTGCCCCGGCCTCGACGCGGGCAGGTTACTTCGGCGGCATGCGGATCGCGCCGTCCAGTCGGAACTGGTGACCGTTGAGGTAGGAATTGCGCGCGATCTCGAGGATCAGCGAGGCGAATTCTTCGGGTTCGCCGAGCCGCTTGGGGAAGGGCACCGAGGCGTTCAACTGGTCCCACATCTGCGGATTGCGGTCCTTCATCCCCAGCATCAGCGGGGTGGCGAAGATGCCGGGCATGACCGAGTTGATCCGGATGCCAAGATCCATCAGATCGCGCGCCATCGGCAGCACGAGCCCGTTCACCCCCGCCTTGCAGCTGCCGTAGATCACCTGGCCGATCTGCCCGTCCTGCGCCGCGACGCTCGCGGTCAGCACGATCGCGCCGCGTTCGCCGTCCGCGTTGAGCGGCTCGGCGTTCGCCATGCCGAGCGCCGAGATCGAGGCGACGCGGTAGCTGGCGACGAGGATGCCCTGCGCGCCGAATTCGTAGTCCTCGGTCGGCAGGCGCCGATATCCGCCCGCTGCCTTGTCCCACCCGAGCGTCCTGCCGCGCCGGCTCGCCATCGCGCAGTGCACGGTCACGCGCTCCTGCCCGTTGGCCGCGCGCGCGGCGGCAAACCCGTCCTCCACCGATTGCTCGTCGGTCACGTCGACGTGGTGGAAGGTGCCGCCGATCGCCTGCGCATGGGCCTCGCCGTCGGCCTGGTTCAGGTCGAAGATCGCGACCTTGAGCCCCGCGTCGGCCAGCGCCTGCGCGCTCGCGCGGCCCAGGCCCGAAGCCCCGCCGGTCACCACCGCGGCCGTTCCGGGTTCGAGTTGCATTGCATTCTCCCTCGCTCGTCCAGCGCCGGGCTTGGCAGCGGGGCGGGTATGAGGCAACGGGTGTCATGCGCGCGTCACGCTGCTATCGCATCGTCCGCGTTCGTTCGTTTTGCAGGAATCCGCCGATGCCCATCGCCACCATCACCGACCGCCGCACCTTCCTCGCCGCCACCGGAAGCGCCTTCGCGGCCCTCGCCGCGAGCGGATGCTCGACCACGATGGCGGGCGCGCCGCGCGCGGACCTCGGCTACGGCCCGCTGGTGCCCGATCCGGCCGGAGTGATGGACCTGCCCGAAGGGTTCTCCTACCGCGTGCTCTCGAGCCTGGGCGAGGCGATGAGCGACGGCTTCACCGTGCCCGACGCGGCCGACGGGATGGGCTGTTTCGATCTCGGCGGCGGCAAGCTCGCGCTGGTGCGCAATCACGAGCTCGTTCCCGGCAAGGACGGCGGCGGCGTCGCCGGTCCGGCGTTCGACACCATGGCGCGCAGCCTCGTCCCGCTGCCCGGCGGCACCACCACCCTGGTGCTCGACGCCGGGACGCTCACGGTCGAGAAGCAGTACCGCTCGCTCGCGGGCACGATCCGCAATTGTGCGGGCGGCGTCACCCCGTGGGGAAGCTGGCTGACCTGCGAGGAGGCGCCGGTCCGCGCGCAAGGCCCGATCAACAAGGATCACGGCTGGACGTTCGAGGTTCCCGCCGACGCCCCCGGGCTGGTCGATCCCGTCCCGCTCAAGGCGATGGGGCGCTTCAATCACGAAGCGGCCTGCGTCGATCCGGCGACCGGTGTGGTCTACCAGACCGAGGATCGCGACGACAGCCTGCTCTATCGCTTCATCCCGAACGTGCGCGGCAAGCTGGCCGAAGGCGGCAAGCTCCAGGCGCTCGCGATCGTGGGCGCGCCCGCCGACACGCGCAACTGGCAAGGCGCGCCGATGCCGGTGGGGAGCTGGGCCGAAGCGCGCTGGATCGATCTCGACGACGTCGAAGCCCCCGAGGACGACTTGCGCATGCGCGGCGCGGCGGCCGGCGCGGCACTGTTCGCGCGGGGCGAGGGCATCCACATGGGCGAGGGCGAGCTCTATTTCTGCTGCACCAGCGGCGGCGGGGCCAAGCTCGGCCAGATCTTCCGCCTTGTCCCCGGGCGCGGCGGCGCGCCCGACCGGGTGCAACTGTTCTTCGAATCGACCAGCCTCGAGCAGTTCGCGTTCGGCGACAACCTGACCGTTGCGCCCAATGGTCATCTGGTGGTGTGCGAGGATCAATACACCGACGAGGTGGTGAACCACTTGCGCGGGATCACGCCGGAGGGCGCCGCCTATCCGCTCGGGTTCCTCCGCATGCAGACCGAATGGGCGGGCGCCTGCTTCTCGCCCGACGGCAAGACGCTGTTCGTCAACGCCTACAGCCCCACGCGAACCTTCGCGATCAGCGGGCCGTGGCTGGCGTAGCTGCTTTCGGTTTCGCCCGGAGCACGCA
>CAMPIA010000019.1 GCA_946886175.1 uncultured Altererythrobacter sp. | reverse complement strand
CCCAGATCACCAGCGTCGGGATCGTCAGCTTGGGCAGCGGCGGCGGGGTCCAGCCTTCCGGCAGCGTATAGGGCGCATCCAGCGGCGGAATGTCGATCGGGCTCGCACGATACCAGTTGAGCATGCCGAAGGCGGCCTCGCGGTCCTGCCAGTCCTTCAGCAGCGCTTCGCGTTCCTCGGGCTCCATCTGGTCGGGGCGATCCCACTTGATCTCCTGCATCAGGATGCCGGCGAGGCCGTGCTCTCGCACGAGCGCGTCGTTTGCCGGATCGCGGAAGCCGCGCATGTACTGGCTCGAGGTTCGCTGCCGCTGGTCGGTGTAGAGCAGCTTCTGGAAGATCGCCGGATGCGGCGCATTGGCGACCACCGCGCGCGTCACCCGGCCGTTGGCCTGTCCGGCGAGCGCGGTGCCCCAGGCGATCGCGCCGCCCCAGTCGTGCCCGACCACGGTGAAATGGTCGATCCCCAGCGCATCGGCGAGCAGGAACACATCGCCGATCAATTTGTCGGGCGTATAAGCCTCGACCTCCTGCGGCTTCGACGATCCGCGATAGCCGCGCTGATCGGGCGCGATACAGCGGAAGCGATCGGAAAAATGCGCGACCTGATGCCGCCAGGTGCGATGGCTTTCGGGAAAGCCGTGGAGGAAGACCAGCGCCGGCGCGTCCTTCGGACCGGTATCCACCACGTCGAGCTCGATCCCGTTGGCGAGCGTCACGCGCTTCAGTTCCATCCTCATCCCTCCGCTTCCATCTTCTCGATATAGCCGGCCGCGACCATCGCTGCGACCTGGTCGAACACCTGGTCGGGCGTCTGGCGCATCTTGCCCATCGCCTCTTCCATCCCGCGCGCGACCACGATCTCGCGCTGGCCCAGCGCAATGGCGCCGACCATTTCCTTCGCCGCCTCGCTCGCGGGAATACCGTTGTCGATCGCCTTGTCGCTCTTGCCGCGCGCCGATCCGTCGGCGGTCAGCGCGTTGCGGCTGACCTCGGTTGCGACCGAGCCGGGGCAGACGACATGCACCTCGACGCCCTGCTGCGACAGCTCCGCCCGCAGTGCGTCGGCATAACCGACCAGCCCGAACTTCGCCGCGCAATAGGCGGTGCGCATCGGCACGCCGACTTTGCCCGCGATCGAGGAAATGAACACCAGCCGCCCGCTGCCCCGCTCGGCCATATGCCCGATAAGACCTTGTGCGAAGGCGATCTGCTGCGTCAGGTCGATCGCGATGATGTCGCGATAGACCTGCATGTCGGTCCGGGTCGCCCTGCTGCGCTGCGAAATCCCGGCATTGGCGACCGCGATATCGACGCCGCCCTGCCATGCGATGGCTTTTGCGGTGGCTTCGGCCAAAGCCGCATCGTCGCGCACGTCGAAGGGCAAGGAGAGCGTCTCGGTATCGAGCCCGTCCGCTACCGCCGCCAGCCGTTCCTCGTCGCGTCCCGACAGCACGATCTTCGCGCCGCGCCCGGCGAACTCGCGCGCCAGCGCCGCGCCGATGCCGCTCGATGCGCCGGTGATCCAGGCGACCTGTCCGTCGAAACTCATGGGTAGCTCACAGTCTTGGGTTGCTCGGGGATGGGAATGAATTCCTCGTCGTCGCCCGGCACCTTGGGGAACCGGCCGTCCTTCCAGTCGTGCTTCGCCTGGTTGATGCGATCGCGGTCGGAGCTGACGAAGTTCCACCACACGTGGCGCTTGCTGGCAAAGGCTTCGCCGCCGAGCAACATCACGCGCCCGCCGCGCTCGCTCGAAAGCGTCATCGCGGCACCGGGCTTCAGAACTGTCAGCTGATAAAGGCCAAGCGGCTGGCCATCCACGCTCGCCTCGCCGCCGACCAGCATCACCGCGCGCTCGTCCGCCTCCGCCTCGATCGGCATTGTGCCCGAGGCCGCGAGCACGATTTCTGCGTAGATCGTGCCCGCATGCGTGGTCGTCGGCGCGCGCTTGCCCCACAGCTCGCCCATGATGACGATCGCCTTCGCACACTGGTCTTCCACTATCGGAAGGTCGGTCTGCGCCTCGAACGCGGGTGCGATCTCTTCCTGTCCAACGGGCAGCGCAAGCCAGGTCTGCATGCCGTAGAGCCGCGCGCCCTTGTCGCGCTCGTCCTGCGGGCTGCGCTCCGAATGCACGATCCCGCGACCCGCGGTCATCAGATTGACCTGCCCAGGGCGGATCGTGGCGAAGCTGCCGATACTGTCGCGGTGGTCGATCGCGCCCTCGAACAGCCAGGTCACCGTGGCGAGGTTGATATGCGGGTGCGGCCGCACGTCCATCCCTGCGCCGATGTCGAGCTGCGCCGGCCCGAACTGATCGACGAAGATGAACGGCCCCACCATCGTCCGCTCGCGCGAGGGGATCGCGCGCCGCACCTCGAACTGGCCGAGGTCGTGCGCCACGGGGGTGATGATCTGTTCGATCATGCGTCGTCGAGCTCCGGATAGTGGCGGAAGATGCCGTCCTCGTTGAACGCGATGCAGCGGTCCGAGGCGCGATAGGCGGCGACGCGCTCCAGCCGGCCGACCGCCGCGTGGCAGGCGAGCAGGCGGGGGAAGCGGCCCTCCGCCCCCTCCATCCACTCGGGAAACATGTAGCGCAGCCCCTCGACGAGCTGGAACAGCGAGGTGTCGACGTGGGTCCACTTGTCGCCGAGCGCGAAAGGCCCGGCGTTCGCGCCGAGAGCATCCTCGAAATAGGCAAAGAATTTCGGGATGCGCTCTTCGCGGAAATGCCGCGCGGTCAGCCGCGCCGCATCCTTCTGCTCGGCATACGTCAGGCTCCCGGCGATCGGGTGGTGCACCGCGTGGACCTCGGCGATCACGTCGGTCACCGTCAACTGGAGCATGATCAGCTCGAGATCGCGGTCGAGTTCGCCCGCGCCGAAATCGTGGCGGTCGGCGAGCCAGGCGAGAATGTGCGCGACTTGCGCGATCGCGAAGTCGCCGTGAACCAGATAGGGCGGAGCGAAGGGACGGATGCCGCTCCGCGCCTCCAGATCCTCGGCGAGCGCAGCCGCGCCCATCTCGCGAGCCATGTCGCGATATTCGATTCCGGCCGCCTCCAGCGCCAGCCGCACGAACTCGCCGCGTCCCGGAATGCTCGGCCAGTACCAGAACTCGTAGGCCATTATTTTCCGCCGGGCGCGAAGGCGCGGATCGCGAGCGCGTGGACCCGATCGCCGGGAATGTCGCCCAGTGCGGCGTTGACCATGCGTTGGCGTTCGAGCCGGCCCTTGCCGTCGAACGCCGCGCTTTCGATCGCCACGGTGAAGTGCGATTCGCCGCTGCCGTCGTCGCCCGCGTGGCCGCGATGTTTGGCGCTGTCGTTGATCACCTCGAGCTGGGTGGGGGCGAAGGCCTGGGTCAGCAGCGATTCGATTTCGGATTGCAACGGGCTGGTCATGATCGCGGTTTGGGGGTTCCCATCTGGCTTGTCCATGCCCATCCTAGCGCTGTGAAGCAGACGAAGTTCCACGGACGATACGAAGGTACGGGGCGCGGGTGCGAGATGCCGGGATGCGGCGAGCCGGGCGAATTTCGCGCGCCCGGCGCCTCCGGCAGCTCGTTCGACGGGCCCGGCGACTGGCGCTGGTTCTGCCTCGATCACGTGCGCGCCTTCAATTCGGAATACGACTGGTTCGAGGGGATGAGCGCCGAGGAAATCCTCTACGCGCAGGCCCCTGCCGCGGGCTGGCGCACCGAAAGCCCGGCGTTTCGCGGGGCGGGCACGGTCGACGGGATGCCGCGCTGGGCCGATTTCGACGACCCTCTCGATGCGATCGCCGCGCGTGCGGGCGGGATCCGAAGCCGCGCCGAGCGCGAGGCGAAGATGGCGATGGCCCAGGGGACCGGCGGCGTGCGCTTCAGCCGCGAGGAAGCGCAAGCCCTCGAGACCATGGGTCTCGGGCTCGAGACCGACCGGCAGGCGCTGCGGCGGCGCTATTCCGAACTCGTGCGCCGTTACCACCCCGACCGCAATGGCGGCGACCGCAAGTTCGAGGCGCGCCTGAATCGCGTGGTCGAGGCCTACCAGTTGCTCAGAAAAAGCGCGGCGATCGCCTAGGGCCCTAGTAGGACGCGCCGTCGACCGGCGTAATCTCGAGCGTATCGAGATCGCATTCCGGCACGCATCGCAAGTTGACCGCGATCATCTCGCTGCCGTCGGGTCCGGAACCGGTGGCGAAGGGCGAGCAGCCGCAATTGGTGCAGAAGTGGTGATGGATCACCTGCTTGTTGAACCGATAGTCGCCGAGCTTGTCCGCCGGCGCGTCGATGCTGGCCTCGGCGGCGGGCACGAAGTGCAGCAGGCTTCCCTTGCGCCGGCACATCGAGCAGTTGCAGCCGATCGCCTTGGCGGGCATCTCGCCTTCGATCGTCGCGCCGATCGCGCCGCAATGGCAGGTGCTGGCGTAGCTCACGCCTGCTTCTCCTTCGCCTGCGCCTCGGCGATCAGCTTGCCGTCGATCGCCTTGCCTTCCAGATAGGCTTCGCGCGCCCGGCAGCGCCCGGCGTAAGTCTTGAATGCGTCGCGCTCGGGGATCGTGCCGAATTGCAGGCCCCAATCGATCGCGCTGCCGACATAGACGTCGGCCATGGTGAAGCGGTCGCCGCACACGTACTCGCGCCCGGAGAGCCAGCCATCCAGCGCGTCGATCGTGCGCTCGAAGCTGCCGAAGCCCGCCATCATCTCCTGATCCGGCTTGGTCGCCCATCCCAGCGCCCGCGAGGTCACCGCCTGTTCGAGCGGCGCGGCGGCGAAGAAAAGCCAGCGAAAGTAATCGGCCTTCTCGTGCGCGCCCGGCAGCAGGTCCGGCGCATTCATCTCGGCGAGATAGTGACATACCGCCGCCGCTTCGGTCACGACGTGGTCGTGCCCGCCGTGATGATGAACGATCGTCGGCACTTTGCCCATCGGGTTCGCTTCGAGGAACGCCGCGGGCTTGTCCTGCCAGTCCACCAGCACCTGCTCGTAGTCGGCGTTCGCCTCGTGCAGTGCCCAGCGGGCGATCTGCCCCCGGCTCATCGGGTTGGTGTAGAACGTGTACTCGGCCATTGCGAATCGCTCCTGCTTGATAAGAACATTAAGTGAACAAACCCTGCATGTCAATCGCCGCGTCGGCGCTCGATCGTAGTCCACCTTTGGAGCGAGCACGGCGCCGCCGAAGCCCCCGGCCATCCTCCGTGCTCCGGCTACGCCCCTTCGCACAGCGCCTTGAGCTGATCGGCGCAGGCGCCCCAGCCATCCTCGAAGCCCATCTCCTCGTGGCGCTTCGCGTCCTCGCCGGTCCAGTGGCGCGCGCGGGCGGTGTACCGGGTGCCGCCATTTTCGGGTTCGATCGACCAGATGCCGATCATGAACGGGCCCGCGGGTTCGAGATCGCCGACGATGGCGTCGGTGAATGCGAAGCGTCGTCCTTCGTCCCAGGCGAGGACGAGCCCCGGATGCGGATGAACCTCCCCATCGGGGCCGTACATCGTGCAGTTCGAGGTTCCTCCGGCCCGGCGATCGAGCTGGTCGAATTCGGCGCGCCATGGCTTGGGGCACCACCATTCCTCGATCCGGTTGGCCATGACGTCCCACACCTTCTCCGGCGAGGCGCCGATATGGCGGGTCACGGTGAGTTCCTGGTTATCGGGCATCGGGCAATCCTCTTTTTTTTTCGTTGAAATCAATCGCGGTCGGGCGCGCCGGGCGGGAACCATGGGCGGTAGGGCCGCGCATCGTCGACGCAGCGCGCGACTGCGGGCAGGGCGAGCAGTTCGGCGCGCAGCGCGGCGAGGCGCGGGCAATCATCGGGGATGCGCTCGACCCAGTCGGCGTAGAACAACGAGGGCGCGGCGGCGCAGGTGACGAGGCTGACGTGCGGTGGCGCCGCATTCGCCTCCAGCCAGCGCTCGAGCCAGCGGTAAACGCGCAGCAGCCCCTCTTTGCCCGCGGCGACCTCAGCAGGATCGGGATCGTCCTTGTCCGCGATGTGGGCATTCACCACCCGCTGCATGCTCGCCATCACATAGTTGTCGAACACCCGGTCGAGCATGCGCGCGACCGCCGCCCGCGCCGGATCGGTCGGGATCAGCGGAGCGGAACCGGGGTGATGGAGGGCGAGGTGTTCGACGATCGAGGTCGCCTCGATCACCGCCGCGTCGCCGTCGACCAGCACGGGAAACTTTCCCGCCGGATGCGCCGCCTGGACGAAAGCGCCATGTTGCGGGTGATCCGGCCCGACCTCGCGAAACTCGAACGCGGTCCCGTTGGCGTAGAGCGGGATCAGCGCCTTCCAGGTGTAGGACGAGAACGGATGGCCATAGAGTGCGAGCGTCATACGGCGGCTCCTTCGAAGACGGAGAGTTGGTCGGCGAATGCGCGCTCGTAGGCCGGCCGCGCCTCGCCGCGGGCCATGTAATCGCGCAGACTCGGGTAATCTTCGAGAATATCCATGCTTTCGGCCCGGCGCAAAACCATCACCATCATCAGGTCGCCGGCGCTGAACTGGCCGTCGAGCCAGTCGGCTTGGCCGAGCCTTTTCGCGAGCTGGTCGAACCGGGTGCGGATGCGACCCTCCAGCAGCGGCAGGCGCGCGTGATACCAGCTCTCGCCGCCTTCGACGTAATCGACCTGCTCGCGCTCGACGATCGGGGGCTCCACCGTGTTGAGCGCCGCGAACACCCAGCCGATCGCACGCTCGCGGGCCTCCGTATCATCGGGCAGCAGCGCCGCGCTGCGCCGGGCGATGTGGAGCACGATCGCCCCAGATTCGAACAGGACGAGGTTCCCCTCTTCGTAGGTCGGAATCTGCCCGAACGGATGAAGCGCCAGATGCCCCGGCTGCTTCATTTCCTGGAATGAAACCAGCCGGACGTCATAGGCCTGGCCCGCTTCCTCGAGCGCCCAGCGCACCCGCATGTCGCGCGCGAGACCCCGGCCGCGATCGGGCGAATCCGCAAAGGCGGTGATGGTGGGGCGCACCTCAATCGCCCCGCCGCGCGGCGTCGATCCGGGCGACGTCGATCTTCCGCATCGCCATCATAGCCTCGAATGCGCGCTGCGCCTCGTCGCCCCCCGCGGCCATCGCCTCGGTCAGCGTGCGTGGAGTGATTTGCCAGTTGAGGCCCCACTTGTCCTTGCACCAGCCGCAGGCCGATTCCGCCCCGCCGTTGCCGACGATCGCGTTCCAGTAGCGGTCGGTCTCCGCCTGATCGTCGGTCGCGATCTGGAACGAGAATGCCTCGCTCTGCGGGAATGTCGGCCCGCCGTTGAGGCCCAGGCACGGAACGCCGCACACGGTGAACTCGACGGTCAGCACATCGCCTTCCTTTCCGCCGGGAAAATCCGACGGCGCCTTGCGCACCGCGGTCACCGCGCTGTCGGGGAAGGTCGCGGCATAGAACTTCGCCGCCGCTTCCGCATCGCGATCGAACCACAGACAGATCGTGTTCTTGTTCATCGTCGGTCTCCTCAAGCCTTGCGCGGGCCGACCAGCCCGAATTGCGCGCCCGCCGGATCGGCGCAGTGAACGGCGAACTCGCCGCCCGGGATCTGCATGATCTCGCCCAGCAGCTGCCCGCCGCCGTCGCTCACCGCGCTCGCGGCGCGGTCGATATCGTCGGCGCCGAAGTAATAGGTCCACGCCGATTGCGGCACGTCGGGCATCTTCGGCATGATCGCCCCGATCATCCCGTCGTCGCGATGGATGAACAGATAGTCGCCCATTTCCCCCCCTTCGACGCCGCCTGCGGCGTCGCTCTGGACAGGCATCGGCATCTTCTCCTTCTGCTCCCACCCGAACAACTCGCCGTAGAGCGCCACCGCGGCGGCGGGATCGGTCGTCTGCAACTCGTTCCAGCGGCAATGCTGCGGATTCCCGTAGTCGAACACGTCGCTCTTCGCGTCGGGATCGCCGGGGGGAGGGGTGGGGGTCATGAGGTAGAACAGCGCGCCCTGCGGATCGCCGACCATCGCCATCCGCCCGACGCCCACCATATCCATCGCCGGAATGTGCACGGTGCCGCCCGCCCGCTCGATCCGCGCCACCGCGGCGTCGACGTCGGGGGTATGGATATAGCCGAGCCAGCCTGCCGGATTGCCCGCCATGTCGCCCGACAGCGTGAACACGCCACCCTGTTCCTTGCCGTCGGAGCGGCGGATCATGCGGTATTCGTCGCCGTTCGGCAGGCTCTCGCCCGCCTCGTCGATGGTCCAGCCGACCACCTTGCCGTAGAACGCGTTCGCGCCCGCAGGGTCGGGGGTCATCAGTTCGTACCAGATGAACGCGCCTCTATCCTCGGTCATCGTTCGCTCTCCTTCTCATGTTTTTCGTCCGCCGCCCCGAAGTGGGTGAGTTGGTCGGCATACGCCTTTGCGAACGCCGGACGCGCGGTAACGCGCGCCACGTATTCCTCGCTCGCAGGCCGATCGCCGTGCTTGCGCAGCAGGCCGACGCGCAGCACGTCGGCCATCAGCAGGTCGGCGGCGGTGAAGCGGCCAGCCGCGAGCCATTCGCGCTCCGCCAGCACTGCCTCGATCTGGGCGAGCCGCTGGTCGAGCCACCCGGTGAGCTTGTTGTCGGCCTCGCCCGAGATCGTCAGGAACCACCACGGCACCGAAACCATCTCGATCGAGTTGAGCGCCGCGATCGTCCATTGCAGGACCTCGGCCTCGCCCGCAGGATCGCGCGGCATCAGCGCCTCGCTCCTGCGCGCGAGATGGATCAGCGCCGCGCCGCTTTCGAACAGCCGCACCTTGCCATCCTCGAGCATCGGCACCTGCCCGAAGGGCTGGCGGTCGAGATGGTTGGTCGCGCGCTCCTCGAACCCGACCGTGCGCACCTCGTAGGGAATTCCCGCTTCCTCGCACGCCCAGCGCAGCCGGAGGTCGCGGACGAAGCCCCGCGGACCCTCCGGCACCCAGTCGTAGGTCCAGATCGTAACCGAACCGGGCATCGCGCTCAGGCCTCCTGCCACACGAGCGGCTCGAACCCGCCGTAGATCATGCGCTTGCCGTCGAACGGCATGTCGCTGCCGTCCTCCGCGCCGAAGTCCTTCATGCGCGGGTCGGCCATCATCTTGTCGTGGCTGGCGTCGGCGGTCGCCTTGTCCTCCCAGGTGACCCACGAGAAGACGATCTTCTCGCCGTCCTCGCACTTGACCGCGCGTCGGAAGTCGGTGGTCTTGCCGTCGGGCACGTCGACTTCCCAGCATTCGACCTGAGACTTGGCGCCGTAGTCCCTGGCGATCGCCCAGAATTTCTCGGCGACTTCTTTGTAGGCCTGCTTGTTGGCCTCGGGCACGGCGAGGACGAATCCGTTCACGTACATGGCATCTCTCCTTGGTTGTTTTTTCGGGGAGGGGCGCCTCAGGCGTCGACGATCGGTCGGAACCCGCCCCAGAACATACGCTGCCCGTCGAACGGCATTTCCTGCCCCTGCATCGAGGTGTCCGCCATCAGCGTCTCCCACCCCTTGTCGCGGGCCGCCTTGTCGGGCCATTCGACGAACGAGAAGATCACCCCTTCGTCGTCCTTCGCCTTCACCGCGCGCCTGTAGTCGGTGACCTTGCCGTCGGGCACGTCGTCGCCCCAGGCCTCGACAACGCGCACCGCGCCCAGGCCGATGAACCTGCCCGCCATCGCCTGCGCCATTTCGCGGTAGGCTTCCTTGTTGGCGGCGGGCACCGGCAGCAGGTAGCCGTCGGCATAGCCCGGCGTGCCCGGGCCGCGCTCGTCGACGATCGCCTCGAACCCGCCGTAGATCATGCGCTTGCCGTCGAACGGCATGTCGGCGCCCATCGCCTCCATCCGTTCGTCGCTCATGATCTTCTCGTTGGCGGCTTCGCGCACGGCCTTGTCAGGGTATTCGAACCACGAGAACACCACGGTCTCGTCGTCCTTCGCCTGCACCGCGCCGTAGAAGTCGGTCACCTTGCCGCGGGGCACGTCGTCGCCCCAGGTCTCGACCATGCGGCTGACCCCGAATTCCCTGAACAGCGGTGCGGCACCGGCGGCATGCTTGCGGTACTTCTCTTCGTTCGCGGTCGGGACCGCCGCGACAAATCCTTCGAGGTAGGTCATCGTCTCTCTCCTTGGTCGTTCGATCTATTCTTCGCTCCATCCCGGAGGCGGATCGCCGGTGAACCCGGCAAGCTGCGCCTCGAGCGCACGTTTGTAGGCCGGGCGCGCCTCGCCGCGCTGGCGATAGGCGACGAGGTTGGGATAGCGTTCGAGCAGATCGCCGATCTCGCCGCCCACCATCTGCAGCACCGCGATCATCATCAGGTCGCCCGCGCAGAATTCGCCTTCGAGCCAGTCCTCGTCGCCGAGCCGGCTGGACAGCTCGCCCAGCCGCTCGTCGATCCGCTCGCGGATGCCGGGCTTGCGCTGCGCGGACCACGGCTGGTCGGCTTCGAAGAGTTCGGCCATCGCCCAGTCGCTCAGGTGCGGCTCGACCGTGTTGAGCGCGGCGAAGACCCATTCGGCGGTGCGCGCGCGACCGTTCGGGCCCTCGGGCAAGAGCCCCGGCGCGCTGTCCGCGATGTGCAGCACGATCGCGCCCGATTCGAACAGCGTCAGTTCGCCGTCCTCGAAAGTGGGCACCTGTCCGAACGGCTGGCGCTGCCGGTGCGGCGCCATCTTCTGCGTGCCCTGCGGCAGGTACTCGACGCGGTAGTCGAGCCCCACTTCCTCGAGCGCCCAGCGCACCCTGAGGTCGCGCACGAGCCCGCGCGCGAAGCCGGGCACCCAGTCGTAGGCGGTGATGGTGATCGGGGCTTGGGAGACTTCGGCCATCGTCGATCTCCTCAGGCGACCGGCTGCTCGGCAGGGGTTTCGCCTTCGGGCACGGCGCTCATGTCCATGAAGGCGTTCTCCCAGATGTGCCCGTCCGGGTCCTCGAAGCTGCGGCCGTACATGAAGCCCATGTCCTGCTTCGGCGTCGGGTCGGCCTTGCCGCCGGCGGCCACAGCCTTGCCGACGATCGCCTCGACCGCCTCTTTGCTGTCCTGGCCCAGGCACAGCAGCACTTGTGCGGTGTCGCGCGCGTTCGGAATCGCCTTGCTGGTGAACGTCTTCCAGAAGCCGTGCGTCAGCAGCATGACGACGATCTCGTCCGACCACGCCATCGCCGCCGCCTGTTCGTTGGTGAACATCGGATTGTTGGTGAAGCCGACCGCTTCGTAGAACGCCATCGAGCGAGGCAGATCGGTCACGGGAAGGTTGATGAAAATGGTCCTGGTCATGGCGGGCTCCTCTCTTGCCGCGAATCGGAACTTGCCTTTGTTGACCATTGTAGTTACAAAAAGCAACTATGAAGTTACAAAAAGAAACCAATGAGGTCGAATCCTCCCATGGCAAATGGTACGGCGATGCCTGCGGCACCGCCTTCGCGATGGAACTGGTCGGCGAGCGCTGGTCGCTGCTGATCGTAAGGGAATTGATGCTCGGCGCGCGGCGATTCTCCGATATCCGGGCCAGCCTGCCCGGAATCAGCGCCAAGGTGCTGACCGAGCGGCTTGGGTCGCTGGAAGAGGCGGGCGTTCTGGCGAAGCGCCAGCTGCCGCCGCCGGGCAAGGCGCAGGTCTATGAACTGACCGCGTGGGGCTATTCGGCGGAACCGCTGATCCAGGAGGCCGGGCGCTGGGCCGCGCGGTCGAGCGCGCACGATCCGACGCTGCCGCTCTCGCCGGTCTCGCTCATGCTCTCGATGCGCACGATGGTCGACAAGGCGCGGATCGGCGAAGTCGAGGGGCGCCGGATCGGCTTCGCTGTCGGCGAGGAAGGCTTCGTCGCGGAGCCGGGGGAGGGTATGCTTCCAATCCGCCGTGGCGATCCGGGCACGGCCGATGCGATCTTCCGCGCACCGATCGCCGCGATCGTCGCGGGCGGGCTCTATGCGGGTGTGCCGTGGGATGAGCTCGAGCGCGAAGCAGGCCTCTCGATCGCGGGCGATCGCGACCTGGCGCTGCGCTACGCCACCCTGTTCGCGCTCCCGCCCAAGCTCGCTTAGCTACCCCTGCCTGAACGCCCAGCGCAGCGTCTTGCCCACACCCCAGGTCGCCGCACGCGCGGGGAGGGCGGCGAGGCCAGGCCGCTCCAGCGCGAGCATCGAGCGCGCGAACGGCGGCAGCAGCGCAACCGCCTCCGCACCGAGCATGGCTTGAAGCGCCACGGGCGCGCCCTCGGGCCGCTGGGTGAGCACGAGCCGCGCCACCTCGCGCGCTTCGGGCGATGCGCGCAAGTCGGCGCGCATCCCGCGAAACATCGCCTCCGCCTCGCGCTGGCTCTCGGGCACCGGATCGGCGCCCAGCGCGCGCGCTATCCTCGCGAATTGCCGATAGTATTCGTCCTTCTCGTGATTGGGCATGTCGGGCCGCACATGGCGCAGGTATGCGGCGAGGAAGCTCGTCGCTTCCGCCACGTGGACCCAGGCGAGCGTGCGCGGATCGCGCGCCGAATAGGGCGTGCCGTCGGGCAGCGTGCCGTTCACGCGCTCGTGGATCCGGTTGACCCGCTCGATCGCGGCGGCGGCCGCGTCGCGATGGCCGAAAGTGGTCACCGCGATGAACCGCGCGGTGCGCCGCAGCCGCCCGTGCATGTCGGCGCGGAAGTCCGAATGGTCGAGCACGCCCTGCAACGCATGCGGATGGAGCATTTGCAGCAGCAGGCTGCTGATGCCGCCGACCATCATTCCGACCACATCGGCATGGACCATGCGGATCGGCGAGTTCTTCGCGAACAGCGCTTCGTCCGACGGCGGGACCGATTGCTGCCCGTCCTCGTTGAAGGCGGCGCGCACCCGCCGCACGAGCGCGTCGCGGATTCGGTCGGTCGGGCGGCGCTCCGGCATGCGGCCAATATAGGGTTCGCGCGAAGGAATGAAATCTCGCACCGAGCCTGCTTGCAGCGGCCCCCGCGCGCGTATAGGCACCCGCTCCGAGATGAATGACATGACCGACAAGAGCTTCGACCACGCCAGCAAGACCGTGATGGCCGCGCCCG
>CAMPIA010000018.1 GCA_946886175.1 uncultured Altererythrobacter sp. | reverse complement strand
CTGCAGACCGATCCCGGCCTGCTCGCCGAGCAAGGCGGAATGGACGGGTTCTTCATCGGGCGCTGGCGGGCGGCTTAGGCCTTGACCCGGTTGGCGAAGCTCTTGCGCAGCTTCATCAGCTTGGGCGGGATCACCGCGAGGCAATAGGGGTTCCGCTGGCCTTCGCCGTCCCAGTATTCCTGGTGGTAATCCTCGGCGGGATACCACTCGGTGGGTTCCTCGATCGTGGTGACCGCCTGCTGCCCCCCATGCTGACTGGCATGCTCGGCGTTCCAGCGTTCGATCGCGGCTTCGGCTTCGGCGCGCTGGGCGTCGTCCACCGGAAAGATCGCGCTGCGATATTGCGTGCCGACGTCGTTGCCCTGGCGGTTCAGCTGCGTCGGATCGTGGGTGCCGAGGAAAACGTCGTAGATCTCGGGCAGGCTGATCGTCGCCGGGTCGTAAGTCACGCGGATCGCCTCGGCGTGGCCGGTGTCGCCGCCGCAGACCTGCTTGTAGGTGGGATTCGGCGCGCTGCCGCCGATATAGCCGCTCTCGACCGCGCTGACGCCGATCACGTCGCGGAACACCGCCTCGGTGCACCAGAAACATCCGCCGGCGATGATCGCCTGTTCGCTGCTCGCCATGGTCGCAATCTCCTTCGCCGCGCGAGATAGGCAGCGCGGGCCCGCTTGTCATCGTCCCGGCGTGATATAGAGTGGCCGTCGTTCGATCAGGGGAAACAATCGATGCGTGTTCTGCTTGCCGCCGCCGCCGCTCCGCTCGCCATGGCCGTTGCGCTCGCCGCGCCCGCCCAGGCACAGGATCAGACCGCGCAGGGCCATGCCGCGCAGGGCCATGCCGCGCAGGGCCATGCCGCCCACGATGCCGCCGCTCATGCGGGCCATGCCGCGCTCGAGGCCGCGGCCGCCAATCCCAACCGCGACGCCGTCCGCGCGCGCGACCGGCATCGCAACCCGGTCGGGACACTGGCCTTCTTCCAGGTCGAACCCGACATGAAGGTCGGCGAATACGCGCCGGGCGGCGGCTGGTACTCGCGCGTGCTCGGCAACTACCTCGGCGCAGAGGGTCAGCTGGTGGGCCTGTGGCGCTCGACCGATGTCGGCTCGCTCGACGAGGAAGATCGCGCCGGCCTGCGCGATGGCGCCGCGGGCTTCGCGGCGAAAGTGGAGGAGTGGACCGGGCAGCCCGCGACCGGGTTCACGCTCGACGCCGTTCCCGAAGCGGAGCTCGGCACTTACGATCGGGTGGTCGTGATCCGGATGCTGCACAACATGATGGGCTCGAACATTGCCGACAGCGAGCTCGAGCGGATGCGCGCGCTGCTCAAGCCCGGCGGCATGCTCGGGATCGTCCAGCACCGTGCGAAGGCCGGCGCGCCCGCCGATTACGCCGACGGAAGCAACGGCTATCTGCGGCAGGAGGACGTGATCGGTTTCGTCGAGGCGCTGGGGTTCGAACTGGTCGAAGCGAGCGAGGTCAACGCCAACCCCCGCGATCCCGCCAACTGGGAAGGCGGCGTCTGGATGATGCCCCCCACGCTCGGCGGCGACAACGCAATGGACGCGCGGACGCGCGACTTGGGCGAGAGCGACCGGATGACGTTGCTGTTCCGCAAGCGCTGAGCACGCGCCCGGCGCGTCAGTCGCGGGTCGTCGAGGGAAAAATAACGCGACATTGCGCGCAGCCATCGGGCGTGCGCCCCGGGAGATGCGCGATGTCCTTCAAGCACCGCGCCGCCGAAAGTCCATATCCAGGTGGACTTCGCCCTGCGGGAGAAATAGGCCTTCCGGCATGAGCGAGATCACCGTAGCCGCGTTGCAGCTCGAGCTGTCGTCGGACGACGAGCGGACCAATATCGACGCGGTTTCCGCGCTTGTCGAGCACGCTGCCGGCAAGGGCGCGCAAGTGATCCTGCCGCCCGAGCTCTTCTCCGGCCCCTATTTCTGCAAGGTCGAGGACGAGGCGCTGTTCGCCGCCGCCCGGCCGACCGCCGAGCACCCTTCGGTGATCGCGATGCAGGCGCTGGCGAAGAAGCTCGGCGTCGCGATCCCGACCAGCTTCTTCGAGCGCGAAGGGCACCATTACTACAACACGCTCGCCATGATCGGCCCCGAGGGCGAGATCCTGGGCACGTACCGCAAGAGCCATATCCCCGACGGTCCCGGCTACGAGGAAAAGTACTATTTCCGCCCGGGGAACGACGGGTTCAAGGTGTGGGATGTCTTCGGAACGCGCATCGGCGTGGGCGTGTGCTGGGACCAGTGGTACCCCGAGAGCGCGCGTGTGATGGCGCTGATGGGGGCCGAATTGCTGTTCTACCCCACCGCGATCGGCTCCGAACCCTACGACGCCGATCTCGACACCAGCCGCATGTGGCGCCGCGCGATGCTGGGCCATGCGGTCTCGAACTGCATGCCGGTGATCGCGGCGAACCGCATCGGCAACGAGAGCGGGCAGGCGTTCTATGGCCACAGCTTCGTGACCGACGAATGGGGCGACTTCCTGTGCGAGTTCGGCGCCGCCGAGAGCGGCGCGCTGGTCGCGACGATCGACCTCGCGCGCGCGGCCCGGCACCGCGCGGGCATGGGCTTCTTCCGCGACCGCCGCCCGCAGCTCTACGGCCGCATCTGTCAGGACGTGTGATCGGCGTGAGCGCGGCGCATCGCTATCTCGTCGCGCTCGGTGCCAACGTCCGCCATCCGCGCCACGGCCTGCCGCGGTGGGTGCTCGCGGCGGCGATGGAGGCGCTGGCGGCGCGGTTCGCACTCGTCGCGCCCTCACCGATCGTCGACAGCGCTCCGCTCGGGCCTTCGCATCGCCGCTACGCCAATGCGGTGGTGATGGTGGAGGCGGATCTCGCGCCAGAGGACATGCTCGCCGCGCTTCACGCCATCGAGCGCGAGTTCGGCCGCAAGCGCCGCGGCCAACGCTGGGGCGCGCGGGTGCTCGATCTCGACCTCGTGCTGTGGAGCGGCGGGGCCTGGGCCACGCCGGGCCTGACGATCCCGCACCCCGCGTTCCGCGAACGCGCTTTCGTCCTAGCGCCCGCCGCGGCGATCGCGCCCGGCTGGCGCGACCCGCTGACCGGCCTGCCCCTCGCGCGGCTCCATCGCCGCTTGACCCGCCCGCGTCGGCTGCATAGGTGACCCGCGTGCCAGACGCGCAGTTTGGGCCCTTAGCTCAGTCGGTAGAGCAACTGACTTTTAATCAGTAGGTCGCTGGTTCGAACCCAGCAGGGCTCACCATTCGACCACTTCATCATCGTGCGAAATCGCATTTATCGCGCCTCGCCGCCTGGCGTCGGCCGTAACTTCGCATCAAACCAGCAGGATGCGGAGGAACAGGTCGAGTCAGCGACCGTGGGGGCGGGTTGACCCATTGGCGCTGTTGGCCTACGGGCTCCAATCTTATGAAAGGGCGTCGCCCCAGCGCGAATGCCAAATCCTACTCTTGAAACAAGAATTGACCATGAAGACAGTTATTCTGGCGGGTGGCCTCGGAACTCGTTTGGGGGAAGAGACCGCTGTTAGGCCGAAGCCGATGGTCGACATCGGAGAGAAGCCGATTATTTGGCACATCATGAAACTTTATTCCCATTACGGGATAAAAGATTTCATAATATGTCTCGGCTATAAGGGATATTTGATCAAGGAATATTTTGCCAACTACTTCTTGCACACCGCCGACGTGACGATCGACCTCTCTCAGAATTCGATGGAAGTCCATCGCAACTGGAACGAGGGCTGGCGCATCACGATGGTGGAAACCGGCGCCGCCACGCAGACCGGCGGGCGGCTCAAGGCGATCCGGCCGTATCTCAACAACGACGACGCCTTTTGCTTTACTTATGGCGATGGCGTGTCGAACGTGGACGTCGGTGCGCTGATCGACTTCCACCGCGCCCACGGCAAGAAGGCGACCGTCACCGCAGTGGCGCCTCCTGGGCGTTTCGGCGCGCTCGATTTTGATGGGGACAAAGTCGTCGGCTTCAAGGAGAAGCCGGCTGGCGATGGCGGCTTGATCAATGGCGGCTTCTTCGTCGTGGAGCCGTCGGTGCTCGACGAATATATCGATGGTGCGGATACGATCTGGGAGCGTGAGCCGATGGAGCGGCTGGCCGCCGAAGGCGAACTGTGCGGTTATCCGCACGAAGGCTTCTGGCAGCCGATGGATACGCTGCGCGACAAGGTCTACCTGGAGGAGCTCTGGCAGAAGGGCGCCCCGTGGAAATGTTGGTAGAACCGTCCCCATGGGAAGGTTGTCGGGTCTTTCTCACCGGCCACACCGGGTTTAAGGGAAGTTGGCTGTCGATCTGGCTCGCCCAGCTCGGCGCCAAAGTGACCGGCTATGCGCTCCCCGCGGAAGAGCGCAGCCTGTTTCGTCAGGCGGGGGTGGCCGATATCGTGCGCCACGTCGAGGGCGACGTTCGAGACGAGGCGGCGCTTGACGCGGCGGTGGCCGACTTCGATCCCGAAGTGGTTTTCCATCTCGCTGCTCAGCCGATCGTGCGCCTGTCGTACGAGGAGCCGCGCGAGACCTGGGCGACCAACGTGCAGGGCACGGTTAACCTGCTCGACGCCTGTCGCCGCGCCCCGTCACTGCGCGCAATCGTCGCGGTAACTAGCGATAAATGCTACGAAAATCGCGAATGGGTGTCGCCTTACCGCGAAACAGACCCAATGGGCGGCCACGATCCCTACAGCGCCAGCAAGGGCGCGGCGGAGCTGGCGATCGCGTCGTATCGCAGTTCGTTTCTTAGCAGCGAGGGCGGGCCGCTGCTCGCCTCGGTTCGCGCGGGCAACGTTATCGGCGGCGGAGATTGGGCGCGCGATCGCCTTATCCCCGACATCGTTCGCGCCCTGATCGCAGGCGAGCGCGTGCGCATCCGGTCGCCGCACGCCGTGCGGCCGTGGCAGCACGTGCTCGAGGCGCTCGGCGGTTATCTGCTCATCGCGCAGCGGTTGCTCGAGGGCGATCGCAACGCCGCTTCCGCCTGGAATTTCGGCCCGTCGGTGGATGACACCAGAACAGTCGGATGGGTCGCGCAGCGGATGGTGGGCGAATGGGGCAGTGGCGGCATCGACATCGACGATGCGTCGCGGCCGCACGAGGCGACGATGCTTTCGCTCGATTGCGCGAAGGCGCGCCATCTTTTGGGCTGGCGCCCCGCGCTCGATGTCGCTGGCGCGATCGAGCGGATCGTGTCGTGGCACAAAAACATCGAAAGCGGAGCAGATCCGATGGATTGCTGCCGCGAGCAACTTAAAGAGTATCGCGCACGGATGGAAACGGCGCTGTTGGAGCAGCAATGATATGACGACGACCCTCGACAAAGTTGCCGGAGAGATCAAGGATCTCGACGAAGCTCAATTCCGCTCGCTCATCGTCGATCTCGTCGGCCAGTACGCCGAGGCGCACCATCAGCCCATGGCATTCGTGCCGGGCACCAGTCCGGTGCCAGTGTCGGGCAAGGTCTATGGCGCCAGCGACATGCAAGCGCTCGCGGAAAGCTGTCTTGACTTCTGGCTTACCACCGGCCGTTTCAACACAAAGTTCGAACAGCGCCTGGCCGACCGGATCGGGGTCCGCCATGCGCTTACGGTCAATTCGGGCTCGTCGGCAAACCTAGTCGCGTTCTCGTCGCTGTTCAGCCATTATCTGAGGGGCGACGCTCTGAAGCCGGGCGACGAGATGATCACCGTGGCGACCGGATTCCCGACCACGATCAATCCGGCACTGCAGTACGGCGTGGTTCCGGTGTTCGTCGACGCCGACATCCCGACCTACAACATCCGTTCCGACATGATCGAGGCCGCGGTCACCGACAAGACCCGCGCGATCATGGTGGCCCACACGCTCGGCAATCCGTTCGATCTCGCCGAAGTGATGCGGGTGGCCGAAAAGTACAACCTCTGGGTGGTCGAAGACTGCTGCGACGCCCTGGGTGCCAAGTATGATGGGCGCAACGTCGGCACTTTCGGCCATTTCGGCACGCTCAGCTTCTATCCTGCGCATCACATCACCATGGGCGAGGGCGGCGCGGTCTTCACCGACAAGCCGCGTCTCAAGCGGGTGATGGAATCCATGCGCGACTGGGGTCGCGACTGCTGGTGCGCGCCAGGCGAAGACAACACCTGCGGCAAGCGCTTCTGCCGCCGCCTGGGCGACCTGCCCTTTGGGTACGACCACAAGTACACTTATAGCCACTGCGGCTACAATCTGAAGATCACGGACATGCAGGCGGCGGTCGGGCTCGCCCAGCTCGACCGGCTCGACGGTTTCATCGCGGCCAGGCAGCGCAACTTCGACCAGTTGACCGAACTGCTGCGGCCGCTGGAAGAGGTGCTGATCTTGCCCGAGGCCACCCCGAATAGCGAGCCGAGCTGGTTCGGTTATCCGATCACTCTTCGCGACAACGCCCCGGTCGCGCGCGACGATCTGGTGCAGCATCTGAACGACCGGAACATCGGCACCCGACTCCTGTTCGGCGGCAATCTGACGCGCCAGCCCTATATGAAAGGCCGCGATTATCGGGTGGTGGGAGAATTGACCAACTCCGATATCATCACGCAGAGATGTTTTTGGGTAGGAATCTATCCTGGCTTGAGCGAACAGCATCTTGAGTATACCGCGTCGACGATTCGGGAATTTATCACGCGCTAGCCTCACTGATTTCACATTTCGCAATGCTTTAGGATAACATGGACTATTCTCATTTTGTCGCCCTCAAGGGCGAGTTCGAGGCGGAAGGCCTTTCGCGCAACCAGGCGGCTGCCGAGGCGGCCTACGCTGCATCGAACGGCCTTCCCTACCTGGTGAAGATCGGCGGGTGCGAGGCGAAGTCCGATATGCGCTTCCTGGCGCAGATCGGAGTCCGCCGCATCGTCGCCCCGATGATCGAGAGCGCGTTCGCGATGTCGAAATATATGGATATGCTGGATGTCGGGGCGTTCGATCACATCGGCGTTACGATCGAGACGATCGACGCCGTCGAGCGGATCGAAGCGCTGCTCGATGCGGGCAAGCACCTGACCGAGGTCACCGTCGGACGCTCCGACCTGACGGCGAGCTTTGGCGGCGCCGGGGTCGACAGCGACGAAACCGTCCGCATGGTGAAGACCGTGGCGGCCGCGGCGAAGCGGCGCGGGCTAAAGTTCACCATGGGCGGCTCGGTCAGCGCGGGAACGCGCGAGTTGCTCCAGCGCGATGCCGAGCTGCGCGACACCATCGATTGCGTCGAAACGCGCAAATGCGTTATTCCCGTTCCCGCATTTCTCGAGGACGGCGCGCTGACCGCCGCCTTCGCGGTCGAGACCGAGCTGCTGGACATGCAGAACGCCTACCACGGCGCGATTACCAACGCGGCCTCCAGGCGCCTGAAGCAGATTCGTTCAAGGCTCTGATCCGGTGGACATCAAGTTCATCTTGGATTTCGACGGCGTGTTGTTCAACAGCGCGTACGAAGCCTACAGCGTCGCCCAGCGCACCACGCGCGGTCGCAGCGGGTTCCGGCAGGACATCGATTACGAGGAGTTCCTGGCCTACCGTTCGGTGGTTACCGACGCCTGGCAGTACAACCGGCTTTACAGCAGCGAGCGTTTCGTTCAGCCCAGTGCACTGCGGCTGATCGAGCCGATCGAGGACGATTGGGCGTTCGCGCGCAACTTTTTTGAGGCGCGCAAGGAACTGATGGCGGACGCCGACTGGCCCAAGGTTATGCCGCCCTACGACTTCTTCTTCCAGGTAAAGCCGCTCCTGCTCGCGCATTCGGAGCATTTCGTGATCCTTTCGACACGCAACGTCGCGTCGATCCACGAGGCGCTCGGTTTCCACGCCGCCGATGTCCTCGAGGTCTTCGGTCAAGAAGACATCCGCCGGCTCGGCAGCAAGCTGGCGGTCGCCCGGGAGCAGGGTTGGTGCGAGCGCGACAAGTGGCTCGCGGTCTACCTGGACGACATGAACAATCATCTCGAGCCGTTCGAGGGGCAGGTCCACCTGCCGCTCCATGCTGACTGGGGTTATGACAAGAATACGCCGGGCAGCCTGACCGCGAACCAGGTGATGACTATCTTCAGTTCGCTCCTGGCGCTGACGACGGACGGTGCGCAATGAAATTCTCGGATCAGGTCGCAGCGTGGTTGATGGCCGCCGGCTACACCCATTACTTCTACGTTGGCGGGGGCAATATCATGCACCTCACCGAAAGCCTCGACCGTTATCTGAGGGGCGTTCCGGTCGTGCACGAGGTGGCAGCGGGCATCGCCGCCGAATATTTTAACGAGATCGCTGCCCCGGCCAAGGCGCTGGCGCTGGTCACGGCGGGGCCGGGCCTGACGAATATCGTTACGGCGATCAGCGGCTCGTGGCTGGAAAGCCGGGAACTGTTGGTGATCGGCGGGCAGGTGAAGACAGTCGACTTGGCGCGGCAACAGCTCCGCTCGCGCGGGATCCAGGAGGTCGATGGGGTCGAACTCGTCCGGTCGACGACCAAGCTCGCGCGGCGGCTGGAGCAGCCGGTCGCCCCGTTCGATTTCCTCGAGGCGATTTCTACAAGTTGGACCCCGCGCAAGGGGCCGGTGTTTCTGGAGATCCCGCTCGACGTCCAGGCGGCCGACGTGGCCGAGGCGCCGCTCCCGCCGGCCCAGGCGTCGCGGCTGGCCAAAACTCCGCCGGACGCCGTGGATGAAGTCGCGCGGATGTGGAGCGGCGCGCGCCAGCCGGTCCTGCTGATAGGCGGCGGCATCAGTCACGCCACCGCGATGCGCTTGCACCAGCGGATCGAGGCGCTCGGTTTGCCGGTCATGACGACCTACAACGGTGCCGACCGGTTCGATGGACATTCCCCGATCTATCTCGGCCGCCCCAACACTTGGGGCCAGAGGAGCGCCAATATCCTGATCCAGGAAGCCGATCTGATCGTCGCCGTCGGCACCCGGCTTGGTATGCAGCAGACCGGCTTCAACTGGAAAGAATTCGGCCGCAAGGCCAGGATCGTGCAGGTCGAGATCGACCAGCAAGAGCTGGACAAGGGCCATCCGCGCGTCGACATGCCGATCTGCGCGGACGCGGATGATTTTCTCGAGCGGCTGGTGCAGTGCGATCTTTCCGCGAAGCCCGACTGGCTTGCGCGCGCGCGCAGGGTTCGCGCCGCGGTTCCGCGCATCGAAGACGTCAACACCACGGGTGAAGGCTATCTTTCGCCCTACGAGTTTATTCTCGGTCTCGAGAAGCTCACCCGGCCGGACGACCTCATCATCCCGTGCTCCAGCGGCAGCGCCTTCACCTTGTCCATGCAGCTCTATAAGCAGCAACTCGGACAGCGGATGATCACCAACAAGTCGCTCGCTTCAATGGGTTACGGTCTGGCGGGGGCAATCGGCGCGGCGCTTGCCGGCAACGGCCGCAGGACCTTCCTTATCGAAGGCGATGGCGGCTTCGCGCAGAACATGCAGGAAGTCGGCACGGCCGCGATCAACGATCTCGATCTGAAGATCTTTATCTTCCACGATCAGGGCCACGCCTCGATCCGGATGACGCAGCAGAACTATTTCGGCGGCAAGTATCTGGGCTGCGACTCGGCCTCGGGCCTGGGTCTACCCAACTGGGAGCGGCTGTTCGCGGCGTGGGATGTTCCGGTTATGGAGCTGCCGCTCGACTTCGACGTGAATGATGATGTGCGGGCACGGCTCGAACAGCACGGCTTGCAGGCGTTCATCGTGCCGATCGATCCGCAGCAGACCTACCTGCCCAAGATCAGCAGCAGAATAACCGCGACCGGATCAATGGAATCGAATCCGCTCGACCGAATGAGCCCCGAAATCGATTACCTGACACCCGCCGGGATTTCCTTCGACCTCGCCGCTGCCGATCAGTGATGCGATGAACCCTGCCTTCCCATCCCGACCCCGGACCGTTCAGCTCGATCCGGTCGCGCGCCGGGCGTTGTGCGCGGACCAGCGGCGAATAGTGATCGTCGGCGCGAGCGGGTGGATCGGCAAGTCGCTGCTCGCCGGGATTCTCAGCGCGCTCGGAGAGGGCGCGATGCGCGAACGCGTGGTGTGCTTCGGCTCGACCGCGCGCGATATCGCGTTGAATCGTGATGTCAGCGTGCCTCAGCTCCCGCTCGATCGCCTTTCCTGCATCAAGCCCGCACCCACCATCCTGTTCCATCTCGCCTTCCTGACCAAAGACAAGGTCGCGGGCATGGACGAGGCCGATTACGTGGAAGCGAATTCCTGGCTGTCCGACACCGTGCTGGGGGCGCTGGACAAGATTGGGGTGGATCGGGTGTTCGTCGCTTCGTCGGGAGCGGCCGCGCGCGCCGAAGATGCCGGTGCGGCCCGGGACCTACGGGTCTATGGGCGGATGAAGTGCGCCGACGAAGCCGCCTTCGCGCGCTGGGCGCGCGAAGGCGAAGGCAGGCGCGCGATGATCGTGCGGATTTTCAGCCTCGCTGGGCCGTTCATTAACAAGTTCGAGACTTACGCGCTCGCCAGCTTCATTCTCGACGCACTGGCGGAGCGGCCCATCCGCGTGACCGCGCCCCGGCCGGTCGTTCGCAGCTATGTCGCGGTGCGCGAACTGCTGTCGCTCGCATTGATCCAGCAGTTGTCGGACCACCGGCAAGCGGCGGTGACCCAATTGGACAGCGGAGGCGATGCGTTGGAGCTCGGCGAAGTCGCGGCGCTGGTGGGGGCGCTGTTCTCAGTTCCGGTCGAACGCGCCGAAATCCGGGATCCGGCGGCGAACAACTATGCCGGCGCACGCGAACAATACGATGGCCTGCTGCAACACTATGGGATCGCACCGGTGACACTCGCCGATGCGATCGTCGAGACGGCAGCGTTTATCGCATCGTTGGATATCCATGGTTCTGGAGGCGCGGGGAAGAGCGTGCTAAGCGGCGTTCGAACGCGTCCGGAAACGGCTGTCATTGGTGTGAAATGAGGTCGGTCCGCAAAGTCCGGAACATATGTCTGAGGATCGGGTTCGGGACGGCCGGACCATCAAGGGGTCGATTAATGTCATTCTCGAGAATTGTACTTCTCGCTTTCGCGCTACTATTTGCGGCGATCGGCGGTACGACTGCGCCGGTCGCTTACGCGCAGCAGCAACAAGACGATTCGTCCGAAAACGAGGATAGCGATGAGGGGAGCGATTCCGCGACCGATATTTCGTCTCCACGCACGGGTGCGATCATCAGCCCCACCGCAATCGGCGAGGACGACGAGCGGACCTCGCCGTTTATTGTTCTCGACCCCGAGGGCCGCTCGCAACTCGAAAAGAACCGCCGGCTCGTGGAACTCGCCGAACCGGGCGAATTCGAGGAGTATGTTGAAGAGGTGGTGGGACGGGAACTGCCGCGCTTCGGCAGCGACATCCTGCTGCCTGAGAACCGCGACTTCTCGCTCTCGATGGATGCCACCATTCCTCCCGATTATCGCATAAACGTGGGCGACGTCATCTCGATTTCGCTGGCGGGGCCGGTCGACGGGAGCGTCGAGCGCACGGTCGACCGCAACGGGGAAGTCTTCCTGCCTTCGGTCGGCTCGGTCGAAGTTGCGGGCGTGCGCAGCGGGGATCTCAAGGAACACATCGCGGGCGCCATCGGGACTCAGTACCGCAACTTCCGGGTCGGAGTGCGGATCAACGAACTAACTGGGATCCGCGTATTCGTGACGGGTTTCGCGAACAATCCGGGCTCGTTCACGCTGAGCAATCTGTCGACCGTATCCAACGCGGTTCTGCAAGCGGGTGGCCCTTCCGCGGGTGGCAGCTTCCGGCGTGTGCTGCTGATAAGGGATGGGAATCAGGTCGCCGAATTCGACCTTTACGAGCTGCTGTTGAACGGCAGTCGCGCGAACGATCCCGTCCTAGAAAACGAGGATGTTCTGTTCATTCCGCCGGTCGGAAACGAGGTGGCGGTGTTCGGCAGCGTGAACCAGGAGGCTATCTACGAGTTGCGCGGCGGCGAATCAGTCGCGGACGTCCTCGCGCTCGCGGGCGGGGCGAGCACGCTGGGTGAGCCGGACCGTGCGATCGTCTATCGCGCGAACACCGGCGAAATCACCGGACCGGTGGAACTGACCGGGGCCGAATTGGCAACGACCGACGCGCGCCCTGCGGATATCATTCAGGTGCTTCCACTTGGGAGCCTCGCGCAGCCGCGCTCCAGTCAATCGATCGTGGTTACGATCGAGGGCGAAGTCGCGGGCCCGGGTAACTATTACCTGCCCGCCTCGTCCACTCTGGCGGATGTCCTGCGCGCAGCCGGGGGGCAGACCGACCAGGCGTTTCCCTTCGGCACCGTGCTCGAACGCCTGTCCATCCGCGCGCAGCAGCAGGTGAGCTTCGAGCAGGCTATCGACCAGTTCGAAATCGCGCTGGCGACCGCGCCGCTCAACCGCGATAACGCTCTCGAGCCCGGTGAGCGGCAGGCCCAGTTGGCCGGCGCGCGCGAAACGCTCGATCAGTTGCGCGACACCGAGCCCGACGGTCGCTTGGTTCTTGCGATCGATCCGGAGCAGGCGAGACTTCCGTTCGATTTGAGGATGGAGCACGGTGACCGCATCACTATTCCGCCGCGGCCGAGCAGTGTGGGGGTTTATGGCGCGGTCTACCGCCCGGCCTCGTTCCAGATCGTCGACGGCGATGCCGAGATCGAGGACTATCTTGATCGTACCGGAGGCGTGATCCGCGGGGGAGACCGCGGGAAGCTGTTCGTGGTTCGCGCCAATGGCGAGGTGCTGCCGCGCGACGAGGGGGCGCTAAGCGCAGAGGCGCTTCCCGGCGACCTCGTCTTCGTGCCAATCAAGACCACGTCGTCGAACTTGCTCGACAAGATCGCGCAATTCGCCAGCATCGTGTTCCAGATCGGTGTGAGCGCTGCCGCCGTGTCGGCGATCGACTGATGACGCCGCGAACCTCAATCATCGGCCGGCTGGCGGAATCGGTGGGTCTCGCCCGGCTGCGCGTGCGCGTCGCCCTGTTCGGCACGTTCATCGCCATCGCCTTGGTGTTGTCGTTTTTTCCCGAACGGTATCGTGC
>CAMPIA010000017.1 GCA_946886175.1 uncultured Altererythrobacter sp. | reverse complement strand
GTTCGCGAAGGCGACCAGCGACAGCATGACCGGAACTTCGACCAGCACGCCGACGACCGTCGCCAGGCCCGTTACGGCTCTTTGCATCGTGAACGCGCGCATTCCCGAAGCCCGATTCCTATGGACGGGCTTCGCGCATGTGTTTCATCAACAAGCTCTGGACGGCGGACGCGAAAAGGCCGGCGCGCCGCGGGGCGCGCCGGCCTGAACTTTCGCCGGGATTGCGATTACTTCAGCTGGCCGAGCATGTGCTCCGCGCTGGAGACCGAGAAGTCGCCCGGCTGCTCGACGTTGAGTTCCTTCACCACGCCGTCCTCGACGATCATCGAATAGCGCTGGCCGCGCTGGCCCAGGCCGAAGCCGCTGCCATCCATCGTCAGGCCGGTGGCCTTGGCGAAATCACCGTTGCCGTCGGCCAGCATGGTGATATCGGACGAACCGGCCTGGCCGTTCCACGCGCCCATCACGAAGGCGTCGTTGACCGCGGTGCAGGCGATCTCGTCCACGCCCTTGGCCTTGAGGTCGCCGGCCTTGTCGACGTAGCCGGGCAGGTGCCGCGCCGAACAGGTCGGCGTGAAGGCCCCGGGCACCGAAAACAGCGCCACCTTGCGGCCCTTGAAATACTCGCCCGACTGGACCTGCTCGGGCCCGTTCTCGGTCGCCTTGACCAGCGTCACATCGGGAATCCTGTCGCCCACCGAAATCGTCATCGCGTAATTTCCTTTCGTCGTTCCGTCCGTCAGCGCCCGATATAGGACGCGCGCACGACGCGGCAACGGGAAAGGATATAAAGATCGCTTTATATTTGCTTCCAGCCGGTGCGCTCGCTACATGCGCGCCCGATCCGAGCAGCGCCCTCGCGGCGCGAGACAGACAAGATTTCAGGAGACATTCCGTGGCCGAAGCCAAGCACGACTACATCGTCAAGGACATCGCCCTCGCCGAATACGGGCGCGACGAGATTTCGATCGCCGAGACCGAGATGCCCGGGCTGATGGCGCTGCGCGAGGAATACGGCGAGGCGCAGCCGCTCAAGGGCGCACGCATCACCGGCTCGCTCCACATGACGATCCAGACCGCCGTGCTGATCGAGACGCTGACCGCGCTCGGCGCCGAGGTTCGCTGGGCGACCTGCAACATCTTCTCGACGCAGGACCATGCCGCCGCCGCGATGGCCGCAGGCGGCATTCCGGTGTTCGCGGTCAAGGGCGAGAGCCTGGCCGACTACTGGGACTACGTCGGCAAGATCTTCGACTGGTCGACCGGTGACGATGCCGACCGCACCGCCAACATGATCCTCGACGACGGCGGCGACGCTACGATGTTCGCGCTGTGGGGCGCGCGGATCGAGGCGGGCGAGGAAATGCCGGCGCCGCAGAACGCCGAGGAAATCGAGATGCAGCGCGCGCTCAAGGCCTATGTAAAGGCCAAGCCGGGCTACCTCACCGCCAGCGTCAAGAACATCAAGGGCGTGTCCGAAGAGACGACTACCGGCGTGATGCGGCTCTACCAGATCGCCAAGCAGGGCAAGCTCCCGTTCCCCGCGATCAACGTGAACGACAGCGTGACCAAGTCGAAGTTCGACAACCTCTACGGGTGCAAGGAATCGCTGGTCGATGCGATCCGCCGCGCGACCGACGTGATGCTGGCCGGCAAGGTCGCCTGCGTCGCAGGCTACGGCGATGTCGGCAAGGGTTCGGCGGCTTCGCTCAGCGACGGCGGCGCGCGCGTGATGGTGACCGAGATCGACCCGATCTGCGCGCTCCAGGCGGCGATGGACGGGTTCGAGGTCGTGACGATGGAAGAAGCGGTCAAGCGCTGCGACATCTTCGTCACCGCCACCGGCAACGAGGACGTGATCACCGCCGAGCACATGAAGGCGATGAAGCACATGGCGATCGTGTGCAACATCGGCCACTTCGACAGCGAGATCCAGATCTCGGCGCTCGACAACTACACGTGGAAGGAAATCAAGCCGGGCACCGATCTGGTCACCTTCCCCGACGACAAGTCGATCCTTGTGCTCGCCAAGGGCCGCCTCGTGAACCTCGGCTGTGCCACCGGCCACCCGAGCTTCGTGATGAGCAGCAGCTTCACCAACCAGACGCTGGCGCAGATCGAGCTGTTCAAGAACACCGACCAGTACGACAACGACGTCTATGTCCTGCCCAAGCACCTCGACGAGAAGGTCGCGGCGCTGCACCTCGACAAGCTCGGGGTGACGCTGACCCAACTCAGCAAGAAGCAGGCCGACTATATCGGCGTGCCGCAGCAGGGCCCGTTCAAGCCGGATCATTATCGCTATTAAGCGATAACGATCCGAGTCCCCGCCCTTCGGCTGACTGCTTGCAGCAGCCGCTCAGGATAAACTGCGGCGGGGACCGCAGGCCACTTCGGGCGGCCATGCGGCCCGGGCCCCTTCCTTAGCTGGGGTTGGGGCTCCAATTGGCGTTGCATCCTTGCCGCTTGCCGCATAGCTGACCGGCATGGACCTCTCCCCCACCGCGCTGGCGCTGATCGGGCTGCTGCTCGCGGCCTGGACCGTCGGTGCGGCCTGGCTGATGATCGCCGCGGCGGGCAAGGCCAGGGGCGCGGAGACCAGCCGCAAGGCCGCCCGGCGCATGGCGCGGATGATCGACGAGGCGCCCGCGATCCCGCTGCTGGTGCGCGCCGACATGCGGATCGAGGCATCCGAACGGCTTGCGGGGTGGTTCGGGCTGGCCAGGTTGCCCGCCTATCTCAGCGAACTCACCGGAGCCCAGGGTGCCGGGCTGTCCGAAGCCCAGCTCGCCGAACTCACCGAGAATGTGCGCCGCGTGCAGAAGACCGCCGCGCCGTTCCGCATGGCGCTGACGCCGCCCGGATCGCGCCGCAGCCTCGCGCTGCGCGGCACACTGGCGGACCCGCAAGTCTCGCCGGGCGGCGCGGCGCTGGTCTGGGTCTTCGACTTCAGCGAAAGCGAGAGCGAACTCGCCCGCCTGCGCGAAGACGCCGTGCGCGCGCAGGGCGATTTCGCGGCACTCGTCGGGCTGATCGAGGCCGCACCGATGCCGATGTGGTTTCGCGGCTCCGACGCGCGGCTGCGGCTGGTCAACGCCGCCTATGTCGAGGCGGTGGGCGCCGCCAGCGCGGCCGATGCCGTCGAGCGCCAGCTCGAGCTGGTCGAACCGGTCGACGGCCTCAGCGCCGCGCAAATCGCGCTCCAGTCGGCCGAGCAGAAGCTGCCGGTCGAACGGATCGTCGCCGCGACCGTCGGCGGCCAACGGCGCTCGCTGCGGGTCAGCGATCTGCCGCTGGGGCGCGAGGGTATCGCCGGCTACGCGATCGACATTGAGGACTTCGAGGAGCTCGGCCGCGAATTCCGCGCCTTCCGCGAGGCGCAGCGCTCGATCCTCGATCAGCTCTCGGTCGGCGTGGCGCAATTCGATGCGCGGCGGCGGCTGACGTTCGCCAATCAACCGTTCCGCCGGAGCTTCCGCGTCGCGCCCGGCTCGGTCGCCGCGGGGCTCGATTTCGAACGTTTCCTCAGCGATGCGCGCGACGCCGGCAAGACTCCGGAGGTGCGCGATTTCCCGGCCTGGCGGCGCGAGCACATCGAATGGTTCAGCGCCGGATCGCCGCGCGAGGAAGCCTGGCCGCTGCCGGACAAGACGCACTTTCGCGTCGTCGCCACGCCGATGCCCGACGGCGGGCTGGTGCTGGTCGCCGAAGACCGCACAGAGCAGCTCGCGCTCTCGGCCACGCGCGATACCCTGCTGCGCACCCGCACCGCGACGTTCGACAGCCTGTTCGAAGCGCTCGCGGTGTTCGCGCCCGACGGGCATCTGCAACTGTGGAACCGCAGCTTCGCCGGGACCTGGGGGCTCGATCCCGAACTGATGGATGCGCACCGGTCCGCCGACGCATTGCTGGCGGCGCTCGCGTCGAACCTCGCCAAGCCGAAGCAGGCCAAGGCGGTCGGCGAGGTGATCCGCGCCGCCACGCTCGACCGCAAGGAGAAGGGCGGCCGCATCCAGCTTGCCGACGGGCGCACGCTCGAATTCGCCGGGGTGCCGCTGCCCGACGGGAACGGGTTGCTGACCGTGCTCGACATCACCGATTCGCAGAAGGCCGAGGAGGCGCTGCGCGAGCGCAACGTGGCGCTGGAAGAGGCCGACCAGGTCAAGACGCGCTTCCTCGCGAACATGAGCTACGAGTTCCGCACCCCCCTGACCTCGATCGGCGGGTTCGCCGAACTGCTCGAGAGCGGAGCGGCGGGCGAGATGTCCGATCAGGCGAGGGACTATGTCCGCGCGATCCTCGATTCGGTCGCCCGGCTGACCGATCAGGTCGAGGACGTGCTCGACCTGTCGCAGAGCGAGGCCGGGCTGATGCCGGTGGCTAAGGAGCGGATCGCGCTGATGCCGTTCGTCACCCGGATCGTGCGCGAGCGCGAGCAGAAGATCGTCGCGGGCGGGCTCAGCCTCGACCTGCGGGGCAGCTCGGTGGGCAAGATCGACGCCGACCCGCGCCAGTTCGGTCGCGCGCTCGGCCACCTGCTCGACAACGCGATCGCCGCGACGGGTGAGGGCGGCAAGATCCTCGTCGATCTCTCACGCAAGCCCGACGGCGCACGGGTGGTGATTTCGGACAACGGCCAGGGCATGTCCGCAAAGGAACTCGCGCGCGCTCTCGATGGGCTGCGCAGGATGCAGGATGGCAGCGGGCTCGAGCGGCGCCAGGGTCTCGGCATCCCGCTTGCGCGGCAATTGATCGAGGCGCAGGGCGGCACGCTCGAGATCGTCTCGCGCAAGGGCTCGGGCACGACGGCGACGATCCATTTGCCGTGACGGTCGATCTGCCCGATCTTGGCGCGATGGAGGCGTTCGGCGCGCGCATCGCCGCGCGGTTGCGAGCCGGCGATGTGGTTGCGCTCTCCGGCGGGCTCGGCGCGGGCAAGACCACGCTGGCGCGCGCGATCCTCGCCGCGCTCGGCCACGCGGGGGAAGTGCCTTCGCCGACCTTCACCATCGTCGAGACCTACGATGGGCTCGGCCTGCCGCTGGTCCATGCCGACTTCTATCGATTGCAGCGGCCGGAGGAGGCCATGGAAATCGGCCTCGACGACTATCGCGAAGGCGCGGCGCTGATCGCCGAGTGGCCCGAGAACGCGGGCGGCTTCGCGCATGAGGCGGGTTGCCTCGCAATCGCGCTGGAAACTGTGGGGCAGGGGCGGATTGCGATTGTCGAGCCGGGCTCCGATTGGCTAACCCGCCTGCCATGAGCGACCTGCCCGACGGCCTGATCCATTTCCTCGACAACGCCGGATGGGGAGAGGCCGCGGTCGATCCGATTCCGGGCGACGCCTCTTTCCGCCGCTATTTCCGTATCCGCGATGGCGCGCGCAAGGCGATGCTGATGCATGCCCCGCCGCCGCACGAGGATCCACGCCCGTTCCTCGATGTCGCGGAGTGGCTCGCGGCGCACGGTCAGCGCGCCCCCGAAATCGTCGCCGAGGATGCCGATGCGGGCTGGATTCTGCTCGAGGACTTCGGCCACGATCGGATGCGCGACTGGCTCGACGACAACCCTCGCGGCGAGACCGGGGCCTATGCCGCCGCGGTCGATGCGCTGGTCGAGTTGCATCGCAAGCCGCCCGGGCCTTTCGCGCCCTACGACATGGCGACGTACCAGCGCGAGGCCGCGCTGCTGATCGAGTGGTACTGCCCGGCGATGGGGTTCGCGGCCGATGCCGATGCCTATGCCGCGGCGTGGGACGAGGCGCTCGCCCCGCTGCTCGCCCGCCAGCAAGCGGGCGTCACCGTGCTGCGCGACTACCATGCGGAGAACATCATGCTGCTCGGCCCCGCGTCCGACGGCAGCGGGGCGCAGGGGCTGATCGATTTCCAGGACGCGCTGGTCGGCCACCCGGCCTACGACCTCGTCTCGCTGTTGCAGGATGCGCGGCGCGACGTGTCGGAGGAACTCGAACGCGCGATGCTCGATCGCTATATCGCCGCCGCCGCGCCGGGCGAGCACTTCGCGGCCGACTATGCCCGGCTCGGCGCGCAGCGCAACGCCAAGATCGTCGGCATCTTCACCCGCTTGTGGAAGCGCGACGGCAAGCAACGCTACCTCGCGATGATCCCGCGTGTCTGGGAGGCGATGGAACGCGATCTGGCGCATCCCGCGCTGGCCCCGGTGGCGCGCTGGTTCGACGCCAATATCCCGCGCAATATCCGCGATAACTTCGGCGGGGAAATTCAGTGACGGAGTTTCTCACGCGGGGACGCGGAAACGCGGAGGATTTTGGCGCTCACAGAGTCACAGAGACACAGAGGATGTTCGTCAGCGCCGCAGGCCATATCGCGGGGAGGCAGGGCCGTCAGACGAAGACGATTGCGGCTTCGCCGCCGCGAACCCTTTCTGCGCCTCTGCGCCTCTGTGAGCGCATTGCGAACTTCATTCTCCGCGTCTCCGCGTCTCTGTGTGAATCAACCAGCGACTTGTCCACCGGTCGCCACGGCGATGCATTGGCATGACGCAAACCCTCGCCTCCGACACCGCGATGATCATGGCTGCGGGCCTCGGCAAGCGGATGCGTCCGCTGACCGCGAGCCAGCCCAAGCCGATGGTGCGCGTCGCGGGCAAGCCGCTGATCGATCACGCGCTCGATCGGTTGGCCGAAGCCGGCGTGGCGCGGGCAGTGGTCAACGTCCACTATCTCGCCGACGCGCTCGAGGCGCACCTGTCCGCGCGCGCGAAACCGAAGGTGACGATCTCCGACGAGCGCGACCGCCTGCTCGAAACCGGCGGCGGGATGGTGAAGGCGCTGCCGCGGCTGCCCGATCCGTTCTTCTGCCTCAACGCCGACAACGTGTGGCTCGACGGTCCGTGCGACGCCTTCGCCGATCTTTCGCGGCGCTGGGATGCGGATGAGATGGACGCGCTCCTGCTCGTCGTCCCGCACGCGCGGGCGAGCAACTTTCGCGGCCTCGGCGATTTCCACATGGACCAGGTCGGACGGCTGAAGCGCCGCCTGCCCGGCCGCGTCGCGCCGTTCATCTACACCGGTATCCAGCTCGTCTCGCACCGTTTGCTGCGCGACGCGCCCGAGGGGCCGTTCGGCACGATGCAGCTGTGGGAGCGCGCGATCGCCGAAGGCCGGCTCTATGGCGCGAACTTCACCGGGCGCTGGTTCGAAGTCGGCACGCCCGAAGCGATCGGCCCGACCGAAGAAGCGCTGCAAAGTGGCTGAGCGCGCGGAGCCGAACCTCTACTCGATCGCCGCCCATCGCGGCTTCGCCGATGCGCTCGTCGCGGGTCTCGTGCCGCGCTACGGCGAACCCGATATCGGCCTCGCGCGTCTGACTCTGTTGTTGCCGAGCACCCGCGCGGTGCGCACTGTGACCGAGGCTTTCATCCGCCATTTCGGCGCCGAAGAGCGGCCCGGTATGCTCATGCCGCGCATGGCCGTGGTCGGTGATCTCGACCTCGACGAGACGCTCGGGGCGTTGCTCGATCCGCTCGGCGCGAGCGACATCCCGCCCGCGGTCGAGCCGACGCGGCGCTGGTTGACGCTGGCGGAACTGGTCGATCGGGCGATGTCCGCGCTCGGCGGCGAGCAGCGCCCGACGCCTGCGGGCCGCCTGCGGCTCGCGCACGAGATCGGGCAGACGATGGACCGGCTGCTGGTGGAAGGCGTCGCACCCGACGCGCTGTGGCGGGAACCGGCGATGCAGGCCCTGGCCGAGGTCGCCGCGCACTGGAGCGAGAACACCAAGCTGTTCTACACCGTGCAGACGATGTGGCTGGCAGAGCTCGAGGCGCTCGGCATGGTCGACGCGGCGACACGGCGGAACCTGCTGTTCGCACGCGCGGCGAAGCGCTGGCGCGAGCAGCCTCCCGCCACGCCGATCGTCGCCGCGGGCGTGACCAGCGCCGCGCCCGAACTGGCCAGGCTGCTGCGCACCGTCGCCGATCTGCCGAACGGCGCGGTGGTGCTGCCCGATTTCGATCTCGCGCTCGGGGACGAGGTATGGGACGAGCTGGGCCGTGCGGGGCGCGGCGAACGGCCGGAGGACACGGCCTTCGCACGCGACGACGCCGTCACCCACCCGCAATACCACCTCAAGCTGCTGCTCAATCGCATGGGAATCGCGCGCGGCGAGGTGCGGCCGTGGCACCGGCGGGGCATCGGCGCGGCGGAGCCCGAGCGCAGCCACGCAATCTCCAGCCTGTTTCTGCCCCCGCAGGCGAGCACCGGCTGGGTCGACCTTCCGCCCGAGAAGCGCCGTCTATCGGGCGTGCGGATCATGGAAAGCGCCAACCCGGAGGAAGAAGCGCAGGCGATCGCGCTGCTCGTGCGCCAGGCGCTGGTGGAACCGGAAAAGCGCATCGCGGTGGTGACGCCGGACCGCGGGCTGGCCGCGCGGGTGGCGGCACACTTGCGGCGGTGGAATGTCGAGGCCGACGATTCGGCAGGCCGCCCGTTGTCGCAGACCGCGGCGGGGCGGCTCGTGCTGCTGCTCGCCGAAGTCGCCGCGCAGGATGCCGCGCCGGTCGCGCTGATGGCGCTGCTCGAGCATCCGCTCGCGGGCGGACCCTTCGGACGCGCCGACTGGCTCGACCATGCACGCGCGCTCGAACTCGCGCTGCGCGGGCCCCGCACGGCCCCGGGACTGGCGCCATTGCGCGAAAAGGTCGTCGAGCTTGGCCAGCGCTTGCGCGGGATCGAGGCGTGGTGGACCGAGGTGGAGCGCGTTCTCGCGCCGCTGATCGATCCGCACGGCGAAGCATCGCTCGCCGACCAGATCGACGCGCTCGCCGCGGCGGGCGAAGCCTTGTGCGGCGAGCAGCTCTGGGCGCGCGAGGACGGGCGTGCGCTCTCCGCGTTCGTGGACGACTTGCGGTTGCACGCGCGCGAGACGGCTCTCGGTCTCGCGCCGGCGGATTTGCCGACGGTGTTGCGCGAGGCGATGGAACGGGTCGCGGTGCGGCCGCCCTATGGCGGACATCCGCGCGTCGCGATCTACGGATTGCTCGAATCGCGCATGGGCCGCGCCGATCTGGTGATCTGCGGCGGGCTCAACGAAGGAAGCTGGCCGCCGCGACCCGCGCCCGATCCGCTGCTCGCGCCGCCGGTGATGCGTGCGCTCGGGGTGCCGGGCGCGGACTTCCGCATCGGTCTTTCGGCGCACGATCTCGCCGGCGCGCTCGGCGCGCCCGAGGTCGTGCTCAGCCGTGCCGCGCGGGACGCGGGCGGACCGGCGATCCCCTCGCGCTTCCTGCTGCGGGTCAAGGCGCTGCTCGGCGAGAAGCTGCTCGAAACGCACCGCGAGACCGCTGCGGTGGAACTGGCGCGGTCGCTCGATGCGGCGCACCGCGAGCCGCCCGTGTACCCGCGCCCCGCACCGCGCCCGAGCGCCGCGCAGCGGGACGTGCCGATCGCGGTCACCGCGCTCGATCGCCTGCTTGGCGACCCCTATCAGTTCTACGCCGGCGCGATCCTCGGCCTGCGCAGACTCGATGCCCTCGACGCCGAACCTTCCGCGGCGTGGCAGGGGACCGCGGCGCACGCGATCCTCGAACGGTGGCACTCGGCGCGCAAGAGCGATCCGGCGGCTCGGCTCCTGCCCGTGGCCGATGCGGTGCTCGAGGAAATGAACATGCATCCGCTGATGCGCGGGCTGTGGCGGCCGCGGTTGCTGGCGGCGCTCGAATGGGTGGAGGAAGCGATCGACCAAGATGCGACCCGCGAGGTGCTCGAAGTCGAACAGCGCGGCGAGATGATCGTCGACGGCGTGCGCATTCACGGGCGCGCCGACCGGATCGACCGCTTGCCCGGCGGAGAACTCGCGATCGTCGACTACAAGACCGGTAAGCCACCCGGGTGGAGGATGGTCGAACAGGGTTTTGCGCTCCAGCTTGGCCTGATCGGGATGATGGCTCGCGCTGGCGGGATCGAGAGGGTGTCCGGCGAGCCGACGGCGTTCGAATACTGGTCGCTCGCGAAGAGCCGCGACGGTGAGTTCGGCTATGTCGATACGCCGCTCAAGGTCGGCAGCAAGCGCGCGGGAATCGAGCCCGAACGCTTCCTGCCGCTGACCGAGGCCAAGCTGCGCGAGGCGATCGCCGATTACATCAAGGGCGCCGAGCCGTTCACCGCCCGGCTGAACCCCGATTACCCGGGCTATGCCGATTACGACCAGCTCATGCGGCTCGACGAGTGGCAGGCGCGGGTGGACGACGACGAGGGCGTTGCCGACGGGGGTGGGGCATGAGCGGCAAGGTCCATTCGCTCGAGGGCAGCCAGCGCGACGCGGTCGATCCGCGCGAATGCGTCTGGCTCTCCGCCTCGGCCGGCACGGGCAAGACGCAGGTGCTTTCGGCCCGCGTGCTCCGGCTGCTGCTCCAGCCGGACACCGATCCTTCGCAAATCCTGTGCCTCACCTTTACCAAGGCGGGCGCGGCCGAGATGGCGGTGCGCGTCAACGACGTGCTCGCGCGCTGGGTGCGGATGGAGGCCGCCGCGCTCGCGGCCGAGCTCAAGGCCATCGGTGCACCGATCGATCCGGCCACCCAGGCCCGCGCGCGCACCCTGTTCGCCAGCGTGCTCGACACGCCGGGCGGGGGGCTCAGGATCGACACGATCCACGCCTTCGCGCAGTGGCTGCTCGCGACCTTCCCGGAGGAAGCGCGGATCGTGCCCGGCTCGCGCCCGATGGAGGATCGCGAGCGCGAGCTGCTTTCGCGCGAGGTGCTTGCCGAAATGCTCCTCGCGGCCGAGCGCTCGGCCGACACGGCCACGCTCGACGCGATCGGCCAGCTCAGCCGCGACAAGGGCCCCGATGGCGTGCGGGCGTGGCTCATGCGCTGCGCGAGCGCGAGCGAGCTGTGGTCCGGCCCCGGCGCGTGGCAGCCGCCGATGCGCCCGCGCGTCAATCGCCTGCTGGGGTTGGAGGCCGATGCGACGGCGGAGGACGCCGCCAGCTTGTGCGCCGACGAAGCGTTCGACACCCGGGCGCTGCAAGATTGCCTCGCCGAATATCGGGGATGGAGGGGCAAGCTGGGTGCCGCCGCGGTCGAGGCGATCGGGACATGGCTCGATGGCGACGGGGCGACCCGCGCCGCGGCGATCGATGCGCTTGCGGACGCATTGTTCTACAAGAACGGCAACCCCAAGCTGCCCAAGTCCGCCGAAGCGGCCTTCGCCGAGGCCAGCGAGCGCGCGGGCGCATGCATCGCCGAGGTGCGCGAGTTTCTCGGCCTCGTCGCGCTGGCCGAGGGAATCGCCCCGCAGCTCGAACTTGGCCGCAAGTTCGCGCTATTGTGGGAAGATGCCAAGGGGCGCGAGGGACTGGTCGATTTCGACGACCAGATCCGCCGTGCGGCAGAGCTTCTCGGCCGCTCCGAGATGGCGGCGTGGATCCGCTACAAGCTCGACCGGCGCTTCGACCATATCCTGATCGACGAGGCGCAAGATACCAACGCCGCGCAATGGGCGATCGTTTTCGCGCTGATCGACGACTTCTTCTCGGGCGAGGGCGCGCACGATGGCAAGCTGCGCACGATCTTCACCGTCGGCGACTACAAGCAGGCGATCTTCCGCTTCCAGGGCACGAGCCCGGAGAATTTCGAGGCCGCGCGCAATCGTGTGAGGGCGGCGATGGATGTGGTGGCGGACGGAGCCGAGCGATCTCCATACCGGGAGTCACCGAGCCGCCGCCTGCGCGAGTATGGCCTCGGGCAGTCGTTCCGTACCGGGCGGCCGGTGCTCGATTTCGTCGACCGGGCGATCGAAGCGGTGGGTTACGCCGAGATCGGACTCGAGAAGCCGCCTGAACGCCACGTCGGCGCAGAGCGGCCCGGCCTCGTCACACTCTGGCATCCGGTTACCGGCGACAGCTCGGAAGGCGACGACGACGAGGGCGACGAAGGCTGGCTGTCGCGGCATGACCGGCAGATGGCGGACCGCATCGCGCGGCAGGTGAAGGCCTGGCTAAACGAGGGCTTTCCGCTCGCCAAGGGCGAGCCGCGCAACGCCGGACCCGGCGATGTCATGGTGCTGGTGAGGAAGCGCAAGGAACTGGCCGGACTGATCGTGGCGCGGCTTCACGCAGCGGGGGTTCCGGTGGCGGGGGTGGACCGCCTGCGGCTCGGCGCGCCGCTTGGGGTCAAGGATCTGCTGGCCGCGCTCCGCTTCGCCGCGCAGCCGTTCGACGATCTCAATCTCGCCAACCTGCTGGTCTCTCCCCTCGGCGGATGGAGCCAGGAGGAGCTGCTCGAACACGGCTATCGCGAGAAAGGAACGCGGCTGTGGGCGCACCTGCGCGCCTCGCGCGCGCCGCTGGTCGCGGAAACCCTCGTCCGGCTGGGCGCGCTGCTCGCACGGGCCGATTTCGAGCTGCCGCAGGCGCTGCTGCACTGGATCCTCGTGGGGCCATGGCAGGGGCGGCGCAAGCTCGTCGCGCGGCTCGGGCAGGAGGTGAACGATCCGCTCGACGAACTGCTCAACGCGGCGCACGTCTATGCCTCGGCGCAACCGGCGAGCATCCAGGGCTTCATCCAGTGGTTCGACGCGGGCGAGGGCGAGCTGAAGCGAGAGGCGGGCGAGGGCGGCGATCTGGTGCGGGTGATGACCGCGCACGGATCGAAAGGACTTCAGGCGCCGATCGTGATCCTCGCCGATGCGACCGGCACGCCGCCGTCGGGCGGCGCCTTGACGCTGACCGAAAACGTGCCGGGCGGCGAGGCAGGGCGCACCGTGCCGATCCCCGGCCTTTCGAAGGATCAGCGGCTCGGCCCGATCGCCGCCGCTCACGAAACCGCGTTGGCCGAGGAGATGCGCGAGCATTGGCGGCTCCTCTACGTCGCGATGACGCGGGCGGAAGAGGCGCTGTTTATCGGCGGCTCGCTCGGCCCGCGCGAGAAAGGCGAGCCGCACGCCGACAGTTGGTACGCCCGACTCGCGCCGCTGTTCGAGGGCGACGGGCTGGCCGACGACCTGTGGGGCGCGCGGTGGGAGCTCGGCGTACCTGCGCCCAGGCTCCCGGTCGAAGACCCCGGCGAGACCACCGGGGCGGACGCGCTTCCCGCCTGGGCGACCACCCCGATCGGCCCCGAACCTCGCCCGCCGCGCCCGCTGGCGCCATCTTCCGCCGGCGATGACAGCGGCGCCGATCCGCCGCTGCCGCCCGAGATGCTGCGCGAGGCCGCGCTGCGCGGTACGCTCACGCACAAGCTG